>NZ_VOYD01000041.1:0-14100 GCF_013420435.1 Acinetobacter sp. YH01008 | reverse complement strand
ATCTGTACCGGGCCGTCGACAGCCGGGGCCGCACTGTCGATTTTTATCTCTCCTCCCGTCGTAACAGCAAAGCTGCATACCGGTTTCTGGGTAAAATCCTCAACAACGTGAAGAAGTGGCAGATCCCACGATTCATCAACACGGATAAAGCGCCCGCCTATGGTCGCGCGCTTGCTCTGCTCAAACGCGAAGGCCGGTGCCCGTCTGACGTTGAACACCGACAGATTAAGTACCGGAACAACGTGATTGAATGCGATCATGGCAAACTGAAACGGATAATCGGCGCCACGCTGGGATTTAAATCCATGAAGACGGCTTACGCCACCATCAAAGGTATTGAGGTGATGCGTGCACTACGCAAAGGCCAGGCCTCAGCATTTTATTATGGTGATCCCCTGGGCGAAATGCGCCTGGTAAGCAGAGTTTTTGAAATGTAAGGCCTTTGAATAAGACAAAAGGCTGCCTCATCGCTAACTTTGCAACAGTGCCGTTGCTCTCAGAGTTGTCGTAATTTGATGGACTATTGTCGTAATTGCTTATGGAGTTGTCGTAGTTGCTTGGAGAAATGTCGTAGTTGGATGGGGAGTAGTCATAGGGAAGACGAGCTTCATCCACTAAAACAATTGGCAGGTCAGCAAGTGCCTGCCCCGATGCCATCGCAAGTACGAGGCTTAGAACCACCTTCAACAGATCGCGCATAGTCTTCCCCAGCTCTCTAACGCTTGAGTTAAGCCGCGCCGCGAAGCGGCGTCGGCTTGAACGAATTGTTAGACATTATTTGCCGACTACCTTGGTGATCTCGCCTTTCACGTAGTGAACAAATTCTTCCAACTGATCTGCGCGCGAGGCCAAGCGATCTTCTTGTCCAAGATAAGCCTGCCTAGCTTCAAGTATGACGGGCTGATACTGGGCCGGCAGGCGCTCCATTGCCCAGTCGGCAGCGACATCCTTCGGCGCGATTTTGCCGGTTACTGCGCTGTACCAAATGCGGGACAACGTAAGCACTACATTTCGCTCATCGCCAGCCCAGTCGGGCGGCGAGTTCCATAGCGTTAAGGTTTCATTTAGCGCCTCAAATAGATCCTGTTCAGGAACCGGATCAAAGAGTTCCTCCGCCGCTGGACCTACCAAGGCAACGCTATGTTCTCTTGCTTTTGTCAGCAAGATAGCCAGATCAATGTCGATCGTGGCTGGCTCGAAGATACCTGCAAGAATGTCATTGCGCTGCCATTCTCCAAATTGCAGTTCGCGCTTAGCTGGATAACGCCACGGAATGATGTCGTCGTGCACAACAATGGTGACTTCTACAGCGCGGAGAATCTCGCTCTCTCCAGGGGAAGCCGAAGTTTCCAAAAGGTCGTTGATCAAAGCTCGCCGCGTTGTTTCATCAAGCCTTACGGTCACCGTAACCAGCAAATCAATATCACTGTGTGGCTTCAGGCCGCCATCCACTGCGGAGCCGTACAAATGTACGGCCAGCAACGTCGGTTCGAGATGGCGCTCGATGACGCCAACTACCTCTGATAGTTGAGTCGATACTTCGGCGATCACCGCTTCCCTCATGATGTTTAACTCCTGAATTAAGCCGCGCCGCGAAGCGGTGTCGGCTTGAATGAATTGTTAGGCGTCATCCTGTGCTCCCGAGAACCAGTACCAGTACATCGCTGTTTCGTTCGAGACTTGAGGTCTAGTTTTATACGTGAACAGGTCAATGCCGCCGAGAGTAAAGCCACATTTTGCGTACAAATTGCAGGCAGGTACATTGTTCGTTTGTGTCTCTAATCGTATGCCAAGGAGCTGTCTGCTTAGTGCCCACTTTTTCGCAAATTCGATGAGACTGTGCGCGACTCCTTTGCCTCGGTGCGTGTGCGACACAACAATGTGTTCGATAGAGGCTAGATCGTTCCATGTTGAGTTGAGTTCAATCTTCCCGACAAGCTCTTGGTCGATGAATGCGCCATAGCAAGCAGAGTCTTCATCAGAGTCATCATCCGAGATGTAATCCTTCCGGTAGGGGCTCACACTTCTGGTAGATAGTTCAAAGCCTTGGTCGGATAGGTGCACATCGAACACTTCACGAACAATGAAATGGTTCTCAGCATCCAATGTTTCCGCCACCTGCTCAGGGATCACCGAAATCTTCATATGACGCCTAACGCCTGGCACAGCGGATCGCAAACCTGGCGCGGCTTTTGGTACAAAAGGCGTGACAGGTTTGCGAATCCGTTGCTGCCACTTGTTAACCCTTTTGCCAGATTTGGTAACTATAATTTATGTTAGAGGCGAAGTCTTGGGTAAAAACTGGCCTAAAATTGCTGGGGATTTCAGGAAAGTAAACATCACCTTCCGGCTCGATGTCTATTGTAGATATATGTAGTGTATCTACTTGATCGATCAGGCTTTTGTATATCTCCCCACCACCTGAAACAATGACATGATCCGTTATTTTCTTTAGGTTGGTTAAAGCATCTTTAATTGATGGAAAGATCAATACGTTCTCATTGTCAGATGTAAAACTTGAACGTGTTACGACCGCATACTTTCGGTTGGGTAATGCTCCCATTGATTCAAAAGTCTTGCGTCCAACCAACAGCCATTGGTTATAGGTAATAGCTTTAAACAGGAGCTGTTCACCTTTGGCACTCCATGGAATATCAGGGCCATTCCCGATAACTCCATTCTTCGATATAGCTACCATTAGTGATAGTTTCACAATTCTTCCTCAGAGGTTAACATTTTATTAGTAAGCATGCTCGTTTTGTCACCCGCTGATGCTTACCGTTAATTAATATAATCACTTGTATTAAATAGACTTTCTTTAAAAATACAAGACACTCTGTTATTACAAATCGTGCATGCCGTCTATCCTGCTTGCACGATGCACATTATCTCACCCAAAGAACTCATAACATTTTAATTTATTTAGCATTAAATTAAAACTCTACCGGTAAACAAGCATCTCTAGGCGTAAAAAACAGGCACTTTTTTAAATCCCAGCTAGAATAGGCTGTATAGGCAGACAGTTGCAAGACAAGGAGCGTTTTATGTCTAACAGTCCATTTTTAAATTCTATACGCACGGATATGCGACAAAAAGGTTATGCGCTGAAAACTGAAAAAACTTACCTGCACTGGATTAAGCGTTTTATTCTGTTTCACAAAAAACGTCATCCTCAGACCATGGGCAGTGAAGAGGTCAGGCTGTTTTTATCCAGCTTAGCAAACAGCAGACATGTAGCCATAAACACGCAGAAAATCGCTTTAAATGCCCTAGCTTTTTTGTACAACAGGTTTTTACAACAGCCGTTGGGCGATATTGATTATATCCCTGCAAGCAAGCCTAGACGGCTACCCTCTGTTATCTCTGCAAATGAAGTGCAACGCATTTTGCAGGTTATGGATACTCGCAACCAAGTTATTTTTACGCTGCTGTATGGTGCAGGTTTGCGCATTAATGAATGCTTGCGTTTGCGGGTTAAAGATTTTGATTTTGATAATGGCTGCATCACTGTGCATGACGGTAAGGGTGGGAAAAGCAGAAACAGCCTACTGCCCACGCGCCTAATCCCAGCAATAAAATAACTCATTGAGCAAGCGCGGCTTATTCAGCAAGACGACAACTTACAAGGCGTAGGGCCATCGCTGCCTTTTGCTTTAGATCACAAATACCCTTCTGCTTATCGACAAGCGGCGTGGATGTTTGTCTTTCCCTCCAGCACGCTCTGCAACCACCCGTATAACGGCAAATTATGCCGCCATCATCTGCATGACTCCGTTGCGCGAAAGGCATTGAAGGCAGCCGTACAAAAAGCAGGCATCGTTAGCAAGCGTGTCACTTGTCATACATTTCGTCACTCGTTTGCTACGCATCTATTACAAGCGGGGCGTGATATTCGCACTGTGCAAGAACTCTTAGGGCATAACGATGTTAAGACCACGCAAATCTATACGCATGTGTTGGGTCAGCATTTTGCCGGCACCACCAGTCCTGCGGATGGACTGATGCTACTTATCAATCAGTAAAAGTAGATAAATATCTTTATGTAGCCCTGAGTAGCCCCTGATACTTTTTATGGTGAAAAAGATAAACAATCATAGAGGGGATAAATATGAGCCAGTTCTACCATTGTTCAGATAAGTTTAAGCAAGATACTGTCAATCACAGTGACCATTCATGGTCATTACACTTCCTCCAGTTGCCAGACAATGCCTAACATAAAAACGCAAAAGCCCAAAAGTCAGAGCTTAGGTGTTCTAGGCGTTTTCTAAGCGCTGAAGAAATACGTCTTACCGTAGATTGCGTGCGTTTCTGAAGCACATTTTCCTTATACATGGCTTTATCCCAGGCAGCTTCATCAAGCTCTTGGAGTAACAAGCCAGTAATAATGCGACACTCTCGGGTTTGTAGCGAGCCGCTGGTGAGATCGGAGTTATAGCGGAAAGGGGTCATTTGTAATTATTTGTGGGTGGAGGATAGTTAACTTATTATTGTAGTTGGAAGAGGCTGCTTTCCAAACATTAGCACCTCGTAATGCTTGTTACTGTATATTAATTTATGCTCTTAGCGCATGTTAATGGGCTATTACAATGCATAATGTCCACATCAAGATAACTGTGGCTTAACACCTGTACAAGCGAAAAAAATCAATCACCTGTCCGGAAATACGGGATCACTGTAAAGTGTTGGTGAGGCAGTCTAGGAGGGGGATTTAATTTGGGATACTGATGAAAGGATTATGATCAGTTGGATATAGGATCGTACTAAGCTGAGCGGCAGGTTAGCTAGATTAGTTAACCAGATAAGTGAAATCTAGTTCCAAACTATTTTGTCATTTTTAATTTTCGTATTAGCTTACGACGCTACACCCAGTTCCCATCTATTTTGTCACTCTTCCCTAAATAATCCTTAAAAACTCCATTTCCACCCCTCCCAGTTCCCAACTATTTTGTCCGCCCACAGGCGTGGCGGCCAGGGCCGATGAACGCAAGAAGCTCGAACGGCTGTGCCGGTACATCAGCCGCCCGGCGGTATCCGAGAAGCGGCTGTCGTTAACACGAGGCGGCAACGTGCGCTACCAGCTCAAGACGCCGTACCGGGACGGCACCACGCACGTCATTTTCGAACCATTGGATTTCATTGCAAGGCTGGCCGCCCTGGTACCGAAGCCCAGAGTCAACCTAACCCGCTTCCACGGGGTGTTCGCACCCAACAGTCGGCACCGGGCGTTGGTCACGCCGGCAAAACGGGGCAGGGGCAACAAGGTCAGGGTGGCTGATGAACCGGCAACACCAGCACAACGGCGAGCGTCGATGACATGGGCGCAACGGCTCAAGCGTGTTTTCAATATCGACATCGAGACCTGCAGCGGCTGCGGCGGCGCCATGAAAGTCATCGCCTGCATTGAAGACCCTATAGTGATCAAGCAGATCCTTGATCACCTGAAGCACAAAGCCGAAACCAGCGGGACCAGGGCGTTACCCGAAAGCCGGGCGCCACCGGCTGAGCTGCTCCTGGGTCTGTTTGACTGACGAGCCTGAAGGCCAACGATACCAATCAAAATGCTGCGTTCACAGCGCCGCGGCAGGGATCCGCCGTGCTGGTTGTCGGAAAAGGAGCCGCTAGTGGGAAAGAGGAGGGTAAATTTTCAGCGTTGCTGGCTCCCCGTCAGCCGGATTGGGTTGCATCGCAGGGGTGTCGAAAGAGTCAACTGCGGTCCAAAGCTGTTGGACTTGGGTGAAAAGGGCGTTTATTCTTCCTATACGTCGATCGATTGAATGAAGGACATATACAATCATTTCTCCGACATTTGGTTATGGAGCGAAAAGTTTCAATATCTTATCAAAACCAGGCAATCAATGCGATTAAGTTTTATTACGAACGTGTTTTGGGTGGACAACGGAAAACATATTTCATCGAAAGACCAAAAAAAGAAAAAACACTTCCTGTTGTGATGAGTGAAGAAGAAACCATTCGGGTACTACGCGCTATTGAAAACGTGAAACACAAGGCTATTCTGATGACTATTTATTCGGCAGGTTTGCGCATTTCTGAATGTATAAACCTGAAAATAAAAGACATTGACTCCAAGCGCATGCAAATTCGTATAGAACAGTCAAAAGGAAAAAGAGATCGTTATACCATTTTATCTGAGAAAACATTAATTATTTTAAGAACATACTTTATGGAATATAAACCAAAAGATTATTTATTTGAAGGTCAAAAAGGTGGCGCATACTCAAGCCGAAGTATTCAAAACATTTTTAAAGCAGCTGTTTTAAAAGCAAAGATTCAAAAGGAAGTTACTGTACATACCTTACGACATAGCTTTGCAACGCATTTGCTTGAGAATGGTACGAGTTTACGTTATATTCAATCGTTGTTAGGTCATTCAAGCAGTAAAACAACTGAGGTTTATACACATATTACCACCAAGGGAATGGAACAATTAAAAAGTCCGATGGATTTGTTAGATATATAGAAAGGATTTGTATATTTGAGCAAAACTTAACAAAAAGCACTATGAATATAAATCCTTTTGAGAGAGTAGAAACGAACGGTAAACGGTTGAAAACGGATTTGTCACTGATAATGAAAGGTTTAGCAAAATAAGATATAGTGGATATATACGCCATTTGGCGTATAGCCACTTGTTATGTGCCATTTTTGAATGACAATGCGAATAGATACAGACAAACAAATGAATTTACTTAGTGATAAGAACGTTGCAATAATTGGTGGTGGACCCGTTGGACTGACTATGGCAAAATTATTACAGCAAAACGGCATAGACGTTTCAGTTTACGAAAGAGACAACGACCGAGAGGCAAGAATTTTTGGTGGAACCCTTGACCTACACAAAGGTTCAGGTCAGGAAGCAATGAAAAAAGCGGGATTGTTACAAACTTATTATGACTTAGCCTTACCAATGGGTGTAAATATTGCTGATGAAAAAGGCAATATTTTATCCACAAAAAATGTAAAGCCCGAAAATCGATTTGACAATCCTGAAATAAACAGAAATGACTTAAGGGCTATCTTGTTGAATAGTTTAGAAAACGACACGGTTATTTGGGATAGAAAACTTGTTATGCTTGAACCTGGTAAGAAGAAGTGGACACTAACTTTTGAGAATAAACCGAGTGAAACAGCAGATTTGGTTATTCTTGCCAATGGTGGAATGTCGAAAATAAGGAGCTTTGTTACCGACACGCAAGTTGAAGAAACCGGTACTTTCAACATCCAAGCTGATATTCTTCAACCGGAAATAAACTGTCCCGGATTTTTTCAGCTATGCAACGGCAACCGATTAATGGCGGGACATCAGGGCATTTTATTGTTTGCCAATCCCAATAATAATGGTGCATTGTATTTAGGAATTAGTTTTAAAACGCCCGATGAATGGAAAAATAAAATTCCCTTAGATTTTCAGGACAGAAACAGCGTTGCCGATTTTTTATTGAAAAGATTTTCCAAATGGAGTGAAGTTTACAAACAATTAATACGTTCGGTATCAACATTTCAATGCTTGCCCACAAGGAAATTTCCTTTGAACAATGATTGGAAAAGTAACCGTCCATTACCCATAACAATGATTGGCGATGCTGCTCATTTGATGTCGCCTTTTGCAGGACAGGGTGTAAATACGGGATTATTGGATGCTTTGATATTGTCTGAAAACCTTACAAACGGAGAATTTACAAGTATTGAAAATGCCATCGAAAACTACGAACAACAAATGTTTGTTTATGCAAAAGATACGCAGGACGAATCGACAGAAAACGAAACCGAAATGTTTAGTCCCAATTTTTCGTTTCAAAAATTATTGAATCTATAAACAGTAAGAAAAAACGGCTACTAACAAGCAGTTTTGCAATAGTGGGGCAGAAGTGCAAAATTGAACTTGTGTGCTTCTATCAACTTTTGTACATTAGCTGCCAGTTTAAGATGGGTGCATTTGAGTATGCCCAAAGGAGCCCGCAAGTATGCGCAGGACGAAGCCAGTAGCCGCGCCGATGGTGGCGCGGGTCTATCTGCGCGTCAGCACCGACGCGCAGGACTTGGAACGCCAAGAGGCGATCACTACGGCCGCGAAGGCCGCCGGCTACTACGTCGCCGGCATCTACCGTGAGAAGGCATCCGGCGCACGCGCCGACCGGCCTGAGCTGCTGCGCATGATCGGCGACCTACAGCCCGGCGAGGTGGTCATTGCCGAGAAGATCGACCGCATCAGCCGCCTACCTTTGCCCGAGGCCGAGCGCCTGGTGGCCTCGATACAGGCCAAAGGCGCACGCCTGGCCGTCCCTGGCGTGGTCGATCTATCCGACCTGGCGGCCGAGGCCCAGGGCGTCGCCAAGATCGTGCTGGAAGCCGTGCAGATCATGCTTTTTCGCCTGGCCTTGCAGATGGCCCGCGACGACTACGAGGACAGGCGCGAACGCCAGCGCCAAGGCATTGAGTTGGCCCGCCAGGCCGGGCGGTACAAGGGCCGCCGTGCTGATCCGAAGCGCCGCGCCCAAGTTGTCGCGCTGCGCAAGTCCGGCTACAGCATCAACAAGACCGCCGAGCTGGCCGGGTACAGTGCGGCCCAGGTGAAACGGATATGGGCCGAGGTCAGCCAGGCCGAAGCGAAGCAGCACGGCGCGTTCGTGGAGGACGCATTGACGGAAGCCGATGCCCTGGCCGCTGTCGGCCAGGATGAGCGCCAGGAGGAAAGGGCATGAAGAAGCCGAACCAAGACGACGAGCCGTTTTTCATCACCGAGGAGATTGCGGCCGAAATGATCGCCGGCGGCTATGAGTTCGAGCTGCCGCCCATTCCTTGCACCATCCGCCTACGCGACGTGCTGGAGCGCATGACCGATGCTGAGCTAGCATTGCAGCCGGGCGAGATCGCCGACCAGGAGCGTGAACGCTGCCGGCGCAAGCCGTGTTCAACCTCATGATCTGGTCATGGTATTTTTCATGGCACTGAGCCTGATAGTTCTTGCAAATTGTTGTCACTAAAGGGTTTTGTGTGCTTGTTTACAATCGAGTGGGAGTGACGGGCACTGGCTGGCAATGTCTAGCAACGGCAGGCATTTCGGCTGAGGGTAAAAGAACTTTCCGCTAAGCGATAGACTGTATGTAAACACAGTATTGCAAGGACGCGGAACATGCCTCATGTGGCGGCCAGGACGGCCAGCCGGGATCGGGATACTGGTCGTTACCAGAGCCACCGACCCGAGCAAACCCTTCTCTATCAGATCGTTGACGAGTATTACCCGGCATTCGCTGCGCTTATGGCAGAGCAGGGAAAGGAATTGCCGGGCTATGTGCAACGGGAATTTGAAGAATTTCTCCAATGCGGGCGGCTGGAGCATGGCTTTCTACGGGTTCGCTGCGAGTCTTGCCACGCCGAGCACCTGGTCGCTTTCAGCTGTAAGCGTCGCGGTTTCTGCCCGAGCTGTGGGGCGCGGCGGATGGCCGAAAGTGCCGCCTTGCTGGTTGATGAAGTACTGCCTGAACAACCCATGCGTCAGTGGGTGTTGAGCTTCCCGTTTCAGCTGCGTTTCCTGTTTGCCAGCCGGCCCGAGATCATGGGGTGGGTGCTGGGCATCGTTTACCGCGTCATTGCCACGCACCTGGTCAAGAAAGCGGGCCATACCCACCAAGTGGCCAAGACGGGCGCGGTCACCCTGATCCAGCGTTTTGGATCGGCGCTCAATCTGAATGTTCACTTCCACATGCTGTTTCTCGACGGTGTGTATGTCGAGCAATCCCACGGCTCAGCGCGTTTCCGCTGGGTCAAGGCGCCGACCAGCCCAGAGCTCACCCAGCTGACGCACACCATCGCCCACCGGGTGGGTCGCTATCTGGAACGGCAAGGCCTGCTGGAACGGGATGTCGAAAACAGCTATCTGGCCTCGGATGCGGTGGATGACGACCCGATGACACCCCTGCTGGGGCACTCGATCACTTACCGTATCGCTGTCGGTTCACAGGCGGGGCGAAAGGTGTTCACTTTGCAAACTCTGCCGACCAGTGGTGATCCGTTCGGTGACGGGATTGGCAAGGTAGCCGGGTCCAGCCTGCACGCCGGCGTGGCGGCCAGGGCCGATGAACGCAAGAAGCTCGAACGGCTGTGCCGGTACATCAGCCGCCCGGCGGTATCCGAGAAGCGGCTGTCGTTAACACGAGGCGGCAACGTGCGCTACCAGCTCAAGACGCCGTACCGGGACGGCACCACGCACGTCATTTTCGAACCATTGGATTTCATTGCAAGGCTGGCCGCCCTGGTACCGAAGCCCAGAGTCAACCTAACCCGCTTCCACGGGGTGTTCGCACCCAACAGTCGGCACCGGGCGTTGGTCACGCCGGCAAAACGGGGCAGGGGCAACAAGGTCAGGGTGGCTGATGAACCGGCAACACCAGCACAACGGCGAGCGTCGATGACATGGGCGCAACGGCTCAAGCGTGTTTTCAATATCGACATCGAGACCTGCAGCGGCTGCGGCGGCGCCATGAAAGTCATCGCCTGCATTGAAGACCCTATAGTGATCAAGCAGATCCTTGATCACCTGAAGCACAAAGCCGAAACCAGCGGGACCAGGGCGTTACCCGAAAGCCGGGCGCCACCGGCTGAGCTGCTCCTGGGTCTGTTTGACTGACGAGCCTGAAGGCCAACGATACCAATCAAAATGCTGCGTTCACAGCGCCGCGGCAGGGATCCGCCGTGCTGGTTGTCGGAAAAGGAGCCGCTAGTGGGAAAGAGGAGGGTAAATTTTCAGCGTTGCTGGCTCCCCGTCAGCCGGATTGGGTTGCATCGCAGGGGTGTCGAAAGAGTCAACTGCGGTCCAAAGCTGTTGGACTTGGGTGAAAAGGGCGTTTATTCTTCCTATACGTGAACCGCATCCTACGGAATGAGTAACCCTTGCCCTATTGTGAGTAGAACGTCGTATAATTCAAACGAAAGCAGTTAATAGGTATGAAATATCACAGCACAAAAGAGCGACAGGACATGTTTAGATGATGTTATTATAAAATAATAACATCATGGATGAATAAAAAATAATTTTCTATCTTTACAACTATGTTATACTTCTATGATAAGGCTATGATGGCAAAGCCTTGGTTTTCCTAATCAAATAGTCGCCGAGATGGCTTCAATGCGACAGTAGGTCTACTGTCTCACAATTAATTCATGTATCAGATTTTTGTTCCCTGATGGGAAGTGTTATCCATACGAAAAGAATATGGGTAAAGTGTTACACCTGTATATGACATTCAGAATGTCCTGTCGGGGGAACTGGTACCAATTTAATAAAAGAAAACAGTATAGAAATGACAATCGAAGATATGCAAACATTAGCCCTAGAGCATGGGCTGAGAATTTCGGAAGAGATGAGCGTCAATGAGATGGGCATCGACTTTAGAGTTGCCTTTGTAAAGGAAGTAAACGGTGAGAACTGGGTACTCCGTATACCTCGAAGAAGCGATATGCTTGAACAAATCGAAAATGAAAGTAGAATATTGGATTTAGCCAAAAGAAACCTGTCGATCAATGTCCCTGATTGGAAAATTGTATCGGAGCGCCTAATAGCCTACCCTTTACTGGAGGATGCGCCTGCTCTGACATTCGATGCGATAACACATGAGGTTTCTTGGAACATAGATCGCGATAGCATAGCTTATGTGGAGTCTCTGGCAAAATCATTGGCCGAATTACATCGTATTACAGCTGACGATGTGAGAAAGAGCAACTTGAAAATAATGACTCCAAGTGAATTGAGGACCGAAATAGCTGACCGTATCCACTTGGTGAAATCTGAGATAGGTATCAGCGAGCCGTTGGAAAACAGATACCGTAGATGGTTGGACAATGACCCTTTGTGGCCTGAATTCACTTGTTTCATCCATGGCGATCTCTATGCAGGGCATGTCTTAACCTCGAAGGAAGGTAAGACCTCTGGTATCATAGATTGGTCTACTGCGCATATGGGTGATCCTGCACTGGACTTTTCTGGTCACGTATCGGTTTTTGGAGAGGATAGCCTGAAGAGTTTGATAACGGAGTATGCTAAACAAGGCGGAACGATATGGGATAGGCTCTACGAACAATCTATAGAGAGGGCTGCTGCAGCTCCATTAGCATATGGCGCTTTTGCGGTAGAGTGCAACGACGATAATCATATCAATGCCGCCAGAGCAGCCTTAGGTATTGTTCAATAAAATGATGTGAGGATACTTTTTTAAATGCTAAAATAGGAGTTCGATTGGTGCCACTTAAGAGTATCATTGATTTCTATTTTAGCCAGTATCCTCCACTTTTAGGAGCTCCTCGAAACTCGATTTTATGATCATCTCTTAAGATTTTGAGCCACCGCTCTACTATCTTGACAGGAACTAATAGCTCGTTTACTAAAAATGGTGCACGCTTTCCTGGATTAGTTCTTATCTGATTAAATAGTAGATTTACTCCCTCACTTACTCCCTCATTAGATTCGAAAAGTAGCTTTGATGAGACAATAACTCGAAAACCGTGCTGGAAATTTTCAAAGACAGGGGGACGCAGACCATAGGATGCGAAGCCTTCTTGGATTCGTTTGATGCCTGACCCATATTTTTCAATAAAATGCGCTTCTTTGAACGTGGCAGATATCCTTTTATTGCGCGCCCATGGCGAGTAATCTTCACGAAGAAGCTGATCAATCGTTAAGTTATCAGCTAAACCACCTGGATTGAAAAACTCTATGGAATTGTAATACACCCTGATTATGGAATCGGCAAATTAATTTGGACTTGGGTGAAAAGGGCGTTTATTCTTCCTATTACGTTGTCGGCAGCGGGCCAAAAAGGAATACGTCCATGCCCATCGAGGTGAAACCGGCTGTGAGCGCGGGTTCAAGCATATAGCCCGACAGGCGCGTATCCTTGCCGATCACGACACGATGGCGGTGGTCACCGCGACGAAAGACACGGCCAGCCGCCATGCCGACGCGCAAGGCGGTTTCCGCCGTCATCGCGCCTTCGTTGGCTTTGCCACGAATACCGTCTGTGCCGAAATATTTGCGCACCATAAGGTCGATTATCCTGTCGTCGGGTCGCCCTCAAAGGGGACATGCCTGCTGAACCGCGAATATAGAGAAATATCCCGAATGTGCAGTTAACGAATTCTTGCGGTTTCTTTCAGCGCCGCCAATACCGCCAGCCCGTCGCGCAAGGGGCGCGGCTCGTGTGTGCGGATGAAGTCAGCTCCACCTGCGGCGGCGGCAAGCTCTGCAGCGAGTGTCGCGGCCCCGACATCCCCCGGACCACGGCCTGTGAGCGCGCGCAGAAAGGATTTGCGCGAAACAGACAGAAGCACCGGCAAATCGAAGCGCAGCCGCAATTCATCGAACCGCGCCAGCACCGAGAGCGAGGTTTCGGGAGCAGCCCCCAGAAAAAACCCCATGCCGGGATCAAGGACAAGGCGGTTGCGTTTGATACCGGCACCCGTCAGCGCCGCGATGCGCGCGTCAAAGAACGCCGCAATGTGATCCATGATGTCGCCAGCGGGTGCCTCGCGCCGATCTGCCTGCCCGTCTTGCACCGAATGCATAACGACGAGTTTGGCAGATGATTTCGCCAATTGCGGATAGAACGCAGCGTCTGGAAAACCGCGAATATCATTGAGATAGGCCACACCACGCGACAAGGCATAGGCTTGCGTCGCGGGTTGATAACTGTCGAGCGAGACGGGAATGCCATCTGCCTTGAGCGCGTCCAGCACCGGCGCGATACGCGCGATTTCTGTGTCGGACGAAACAGGCGCGGCGTCGGGATTGCTGGATGCCGGACCGAGGTCGATCACATCTGCCCCCTCGGCCATCAGCTTACGCGCCTGCGCAATGGCTGCGTCTGGCGCCAGATACCGGCCTCCATCGGAGAAACTGTCCGAGGTTATGTTGACGATGCCGAAAATGATGAGCGATTTATTCATGGGGGCTTCTATAATAATCTCTGTACACGACAAAAATAGATAACTCATTGAAATAATGTCACAATAATTGTTTTCTAACGACGAATACTATGACACATCTCAATGAGTTATATCTTATCTTAAACAAATCTCTAAAATGGAACA
>NZ_VOYD01000040.1:0-14820 GCF_013420435.1 Acinetobacter sp. YH01008 | reverse complement strand
GCCATTTCAGCTTTGCTTTCTTGAACTGTTTTCTTCGAGTGATTAATTCTTCTGTAACAGCCTGAATGGTTTGGCTATGTAGATTGCATTCTTTCGATGCGCCTTTGGTGTATTTGGCAACATCATAAGCTGATAGAAATTCACCTTTTCTTTTTAGATGCTTAAACCCTAAATCATTGACATAATTCCAAACAAAGTTCACCTCAGATGCTAATTGATCTAGCACCTTGCAATGTTTGTCTTTTATGCGTAATTTAAGTGTTTTCATGTGGTTATATTAACAATTTTTTCTCTATACCCTATGTGGGGTAATTCTTAAAACGACATCTTATGTCGTGTCGCTTATATCTCTGCTCTGAAGGACAGAGTTTTACGCTTCATTTGATAAAAAAAGCGCAACTTGCGATGCGCTTTTGTAAACTTTTAAAATCCGATCAGATTAAAGATCAAATAATTTACCCGGGTTCATAATGCCATTTGGATCGAACACTTGTTTCAGGGCTTTCATATATTCAATTTCTTCCGCAGAACGTGAATATTCAAGGTATGGCTTCTTGGTCATCCCTACGCCATGTTCGGCTGAAATTGAACCATCATATTTTTTCACGGTGTCAAAGACATACTTGTTTACTACCTGACATTTAGCGAAGAATTCATCCTTGCTTAAATCCGCTGGTTTTAAGATGTTCAAATGCAAGTTACCGTCACCGATATGACCGAACCAGCAAATTTCAAAGTCTGGATAGTTCTCTGCAACAATTGCATCAATTTCTTTAATAAATGCAGGAACGTGCGTGATCAATACTGAAATATCATTTTTGTATGGAATAAACGGTGCGATTGACTCAGAGATGTCTTCGCGTAAACGCCATAAGCTTTCGACTTGGTCCAGACTTTGGCTCAGAACGCCGTCCAGAACCCAACCTTGTTCCATACAATGCTCAAAAATTTCCATCGCCTTGTCCATAATCGGCTCAAACGGCGCTTCAAACTCAAGCAAAACATAAAATGGACATTCAGTTTCAAATGGACGTTGTACATGACCATTGGCCAATACTTTTTGCATTGCCAGTTCACCGAAAAACTCGAATGCGGTTAAATCAATTTTCGCCTGGAATGCATGAAGCACGGGCATGACTGCATCAAAATCAGTGACACCCAGCACCATCACTTGCAGGTCTTGCGGTTGACGTTCCAACTTGATTTCAGCTTCAGTGACTAGCCCCAGTGTACCTTCACCACCAATGAATAAGTGTTGCAGCGCATAACCGGTTGCATTCTTGATCATGCCCTTGTTCAGGCGTAGTACATCACCTTTACCTGTCACCACGGTCAGGCCAAGTACCCAGTTACGGGTCATGCCGTATTTAATGACTTTAATACCACCGGCATTGGTGCCGATGTTCCCGCCAATCTGGCTTGAGCCCGCAGAAGCAAAGTCAACAGGATAATACATACCCTGATCGGAAGCATAGTTTTGCAACTGTTCAGTCACCACGCCTGCCTGCACGCGAACCATCCGGTCTGCCGGGAAGAATTCCAGAATCTGGTTCATCTTGTCCATGCTCACCACAATCTCGCCATTGGCTGCAACTGCACCTGCAGACAGACCCGTACGACCGCCTGATGGGGTGACTGCAACATTAAACTGGTTTGCCAATTTTACGATGTCTTGAACCTGTTCAGTCGTCGAAGGAAAAACGATGACCGATGGGTTTGGATCAAAGTGTTTCGTATGATCACGACCCCAATTCTGGAGGCTGTCCGTATCGGTTTTAATACGGTTTTCACCCAAAATTGCCGTCAATTGGGTCAATAACTCAGGGGTTAAAGCGACTGGAGCATTCATCGTTTGCAGACCTAGCATGATTTAAACAAGAGAGACTTCGCTGGTTTATTTGCATATTTTTTAGGCATAAAAGCCTGTATACAAATCAGGCGAAACATGATGATTAAAGCACCAAAAATGGCAGCTTAAACAGCATGGCGCAATATTATAAGCTATTTTTAGGGGATTCCTTTAAAAAATGACAATTTTGATAATATACCTTTGAAAATGAATATTTAAATCAACCAGATTTATCATTTTCACTACTATCACTTGCAAAAATAGCTGATATTGCCGTCATCAAGGAAATGTATAACCGCCCTTTTCCTGTGCTATTATACCGCGACTAAATTTGGCCTTTGTAGCGGAGCCGTAATGAGCCAACATCTATCTCTACCTAAAGATAAAATCCGTTTTCTACTGTTAGAAGGCGTTCATCAGAACGCAATCGACACATTGAATGCAGCTGGATATACCAACATCGATTATCGTAAAACAGCGCTCGAAGGCGAAGCACTGAAAGAAGCGATTAAAGATGCACACTTCGTCGGTATTCGTTCCCGTACTCAACTGACTGAAGAAGTATTTGAAGCTGCGAACAAACTGATTGCTGTGGGTTGTTTCTGTATCGGTACCAACCAGGTCAACCTCGATGCTGCAATGCGTCGCGGTATTCCGGTATTTAATGCACCGTATTCAAATACCCGTTCAGTCGCTGAACTGGTCTTGGCAGAAACGATTCTGCTTCTGCGCCGTGTACCTGAAAAATCAACAGATACACATGCAGGTGGCTGGAACAAATCGGCTGTCGGTTCATTCGAAACACGTGGTAAAACTTTAGGTATCGTTGGTTACGGTTCAATCGGTTCACAACTTTCTGTACTGGCTGAAAGCCTGGGCATGAAAGTGACCTATTATGATGCAGTGACAAAACTACCTTTAGGAAATGCACGTCAAGTCGGTTCTATGGGCGAATTACTGGCCAATGCAGATGTGGTTACTCTACATGTTCCGGATCTGCCATCTACCCGTAATTTCTTTGGCAAAGAACAGTTTGCGCAAATGAAAGAAGGTTCAATCTTCCTGAATGCGGCACGTGGTACATGTGTCGTAATTGAAGATCTGGCAGATGCGATCAAGTCTGGTCACATTGCTGGTGCTGCAGTAGACGTATTCCCGAAAGAGCCGAAAGCCAATGGTGAAGAATTCGTTTCTCCACTGCGTAACCTTCCAAACGTGATCCTGACTCCGCACGTGGGTGGTTCGACCATGGAGGCACAAGCCAATATCGGTCTGGAAGTTGCTGAGAAATTCGTTGCCTATTCAGATAAAGGTATGACTTTATCTGCAGTGAACTTCCCGGAAATTGCGCTACCATTGACTGAAGGTAAACACCGTTTACTGCACATTCATAAAAACATGCCGGGCGTTCTTTCTAAGATCAACAACCTGTTTGCTGAACACGGTATTAACATCTCTGGCCAGTCTTTAATGACCAAAGGTGATGTCGGTTACCTGGTGATGGACGTAGACGCGACTGCATCTAAAGAAGCACTCGATACCCTACATGAAGTTGAAGGAACAATCCGCGTACGCGTACTGTTCTAATTTAACGATATGCAAAAACCACAGCTTTCGGGCTGTGGTTTTTTGTTTTTTAAGGTTTTTATTTTTCAGCCTTTACTGTTCTTCCGCTCTTCGAGAAATCGAAACCTATTGAGTTATGCTGAATTTTAAAATTGCACCTATTGTACAAGCGCCACTGATTCTCCTGATCGCGATGATCAGTATGCAAAGCAGTGGCTCCTTTGCCAAATATCTGTTCGGTCAGTTTCCCATTCTGACCGTTTCAGCCATGCGTCTGCTTTTGGGTGCTGTAATTTTGGCATTGATTTTTAAAATTTGGCAAATTCATTTCAGACAGATCAAGTGGCCGGCCATTCTCAGTTATGGTCTGGCCCTGGCAGGTATGAACCTGCTGTTTTATCTGTCTATTGATCGCTTGCCGCTGGGCATTGCGGTTGCTTTTGAATTCATTGGCCCTTTAAGTGTGGCGCTGTTTTATGCGCGGCAAAAATTTGATTTTGTCTGGGTCGGATTGGCTATTTTAGGCCTGATTCTGCTGTTTCCCTTTGATCAGGCTGCACAGCCACTTGATCCGGTCGGGATTCTATTTGCCCTAAGTGCGGGTGCCTGTTGGGCGCTATACATCGTCGCTGGGCAAAAGCCTTCCGGGGTTTCCGGCAACCATACCGTGTGCTTGGGCATGTTGGTCGGGATGCTGGTGCTGATGCCAATTGCGCTTTTTGCTGGCATTCCTGCGCATACATTTGAACCCATCAGCCTGTTATATTTCATAGCTCTGGCTGTGCTGGCCAGCGCCCTGCCTTTTACCCTGGAAATGATTGCCCTGCGAAATTTAACCGCCTTGAGTTTTGGTACTTTGATGAGTCTAGAACCTGCAATCGCAGCACTCTCTGGTTTTATCTTCTTGGGTGAAACTTTATTGTGGACACAATGGCTGGCACTGGCCACGATTATTAGTGCTTCAATTGGCTGTACGGTGACCAGTCAAAGACGAAAACATTGAATAAAAATAAAGGCGCTATAGCGCCTTTATTTAAGATACCTTTATTAGAATCATTTTAACGTGGTGTTGCATCTTTAATCGCCGTATTTAATACCGTGGCTGCTGTCACATTATAGCCATCACATGCAAAAGCAAGCTGATCATAAGTGTATTCTGTCCATTTGATCATTAAAGGACTGGCATCATTTTCCTTTAATTTGTCTAAAGCCACTTTTCGTGATTGGGCAACATAATCGTTGTGATCAATATGTTCTCCATGTTCCGAGAACGCACTGTTATAAATTCCTCCTTGATATTCGATCGCACCAAAATATTTGTAATATTGCATAGCAGTATCTTTATATTCTGCCTTTTTATATTTCAAGCCAGCCATGGTTTCATCTAGAATAATTTTTGCCAGCTCCTGGACAGACGTTTGTGCCTGCCAATCAGCCAGCGTGCGATAGTCAGTTTTTGTTTCCGGATCAAATTCAATATATTCTTCTTCCGGATGTTCAGCCTGAAGACGGAAACATTTAGATCCATTCGGGAATGTGCGCGCCTTCTGTAAATCAATAAAATTGGCTGCAAACTCATTATAATATTTACGGTCAGCGGCTGTCGTATTATCACTATTAAATAACACTCTGGTTGCAGCATCCTCATACATTTTCACCACAGCAATATTGGTACGTTCAGTTAATGCTTTTCCTGACAGGTCGTACCACTCTATATGCCGTCAGTAATTTTATTTTTATGACTGGCCAATAGAAGTTTTTTCGACTCCATGTCTGCTGCATCAGCATTCGGCAAGTTGAACTGATAGTTGTAGAATTCCGACACTGTGTCTGATGCTCCATCACCCGGGGTTCCAGGATTGTTCGGATTACCAGGATTGCTTGGAGCCGGTTGGCTAGGGACTGGTGTATTATTATCCGAATTATCAGAGCTACCACATGCTGCAAGCATACAGCCCAAAATGGCGCAAGAAAGTATTCGTAATTTCATTATTATCTACCTTATTATTTTCATTGTTATTTTAATGCTGCCCCGAATTGGGATCTAAGATATTTTAATAAATATAAAAATAAGATCAAATTAAAAATTGATTAATTTGTAACCACACCTGAGGTAAGTTTAATTTTGAATTTAAAACTTCACATATTTGATTGAGCTAAAATCTAAATTGATTATCTCCAAACTTAAGTTGCATTCACAAAATATTGCTCTGGCCTACTCAGCAAAAATCAACCAGTTTGCTATAATTTGATTTCTTTCTATTTCTCATTTTCACCCGCTCTGGGTAGAAGCTGCTTCCATGCCAAACGCCCAACTTCTTGCCGTATTCTTCATGGTCTTGTCCATGACTTCGTACCAGATCAGTGCATCTTTTGCCAAACAGCTGTTTAGTGTACTGGATCCGATTACTGTCACCATTTTAAGACTCTGTTTTGCTGCAATCATTGTCTGCGTCATGTTCCGCTCTTGGAAAATAATTTCACGTTTGCCTTTTTTAAAATGGCGGGATTTACTCTGCTATAGCGCGGCTTTAGGGGTCATGAATATTTTATTCTATCTGTCACTTGGTCGTTTACCGCAGGGCATTGCAGTAGGTCTGGAGTTTATTGGCCCTTTGGGCCTAGCTCTACTGTCGATTAAACACCGTAGTGATTATATCTGGGTATTGATGGCCATTTTGGGCATCGCGCTGATGGTGCCATGGGGACAGGCCAATAGCAGTAATTTCGACCTGTTGGGCGCAGCTTGTGCCTTGGGGGCAGGTTTCTGCTGGGCATTATATATTTTCTTTGGCCAACGTGTAGTTCAGCAGAATATCGGCATGCATGCACTGACCATTGCCATCAGTATTTCAGCATTGTGTCTGCTGCCGATCGGTCTCTACAACAATGCGCCCGCATTGATTGATACACAACATTGGGGCAAGGCCATTGTGATTGCAATTCTGGCCACTGCGATTCCTTATGCCCTCGATTTAAAAGCCTTACAGCATTTAAACAAAATGAGCTATGGCACCCTGTCCAGCCTCTCTCCGGCTTTAGCAGCTTTGACCGGTTTTCTGTTATTGGGTGAGAAAATCACGGTACTGCAAGCGGTCGCTCTGGTGTGTATTATGCTGGCCTCTGTCGGTGTGACAGTACGTGCCGCGCGTCAAGGAGCTGCAGAACGGAATGCATAAAGCCTGGTTGGAATCAGGACAACTGACTCAATATTTTCATTCATTTTTGTGCTTTCTCCCTTTAGGAGAAATACCTCGGAGAAATGAATCCGGATAAAAAAGACGGCTGTAGCGCCATCTTTTTCATTTCTTCGATTTAAAGTTAAAATTTAGCTTTGTACCAGCATATCTTTTTTCATGTCTTTATAACGTTGATATTCATTTTTGTACTGCACTGCTAAAGCGGTCTTTTGCTCTTCACCGAGAATTTTTCCTGCTTGCTGGAAGAAACCATGTTCCTCTTCTTTTAAGTGGTGATGCACTTTTTCGGAAAGCTTTTTGGCAATTGCAATCCAGCCCGGATTACTCAATTCTGTTGCAGTCAGCTCTTCAATCATCTCGTCCATTTCATGATGTTCGGCCAAGGCATGCCGAGTAATATTCAAGCCCGAATCAGTCATCATCAGGGGGATATAGAAATAACGGTCTTCAGCCGCTTCATGGGCAAATAATTCATTCTTGAGTTGTTTGAACAGCTCACGACGTTCTGCTGTATCCCCTGAAGTTTGTAGTAATTTTTCTGCAAGATCACGCTGAATTTCATGACTTTCTCTTAATGCTTCAAAAATGGTGGTCATCTAATTTTTCTCCTATTTTCGCCCTGCCTTTTTACATCATAGAAAGAAAATGGCATGGGTTCAGGAGGTTTTATAAGTACAAATTGTATAAAAAACTTTAATATTGAGAATGGTTTACATCTATTCTTATATAAAAAACATCTGATAGGCCATCCGGCAAATCAGTAAACTGACCAGAATCAGGAATAAAATCCGGATAAAGCCACTGCCATATTTAAAGGCTAATTTGACACCCAGCAAGGAACCACAGATATTGGCCACCGCCATCATCGCCCCGACCATAAACAGCACATTGCCGCTGGGAATAAAGAAAGTCAACGCTGCCAGATTGGTGGTGAAATTGGCAATTTTAGACAAAGCTGAAGCATGTAAAAAATCGACATTTAAATAACGAATGAAAAAGAAAATAAAGAAACTGCCCGTGCCCGGCCCGAAAATTCCGTCATAAAATCCGATGGCCAGACTGCCCAAAACTGCCAATACCAACATTTTTTTGGTGAGCTTTTGCTGAACATGCACCTGACCAAACTGCTTTTTCATCACGGTATAAATCGCGATGACAATCAGCATGATCAATACAAAAGGTTTGAGGATTTCGACCGGAATCAAGGTGACACTGGCCGCGCCAATAAACGAGCTGATGAAACTGCAAGCTGCAATCACGCCCAAGAGCAACCACGGCAGTTTTACCTGACGCAAATAGGAAAATGCCGCAGAGCCAGTACCAAAAATCGAGGCCAGTTTGTTGGTACCAAACACAGTAGCCGGCTGTAAATGCGGCAGACTACCCATAATTGCCGGAATCTGGATCAGACCACCACCGCCTACAGCAGCATCAATTGCCCCTGCAAAAAATGCAAAGACAATCAGGCTGATGATGATCTCAATATCCATATTTCAGACCTTGCTTAGAGGTTTAAGACGCGTTTTGGCACCAAGCGTTTTTTATCACTAATTTCCGCCAGGCCTAAACATTTTTCACCATCAAAAACCAGTACCTGTTCTACTGCTTCATGCTCGATATTACTTTCCATACCACGGCTAAAATATTCTGCCCGCCCTTCTGGCACTTGGACTTGCGGGAAATGTTGCACCGGCGCATAAGCCGGCAACAACAACCTATCACGCTCGTCTTCATTCAAGCTTTCCAGATATTCAATGGTATAACTCGGGATCAAATCAAAATGACCGGTTTTAATGCGGTGTAAATAGGTCAGATGGCCGTAAGTACCCAAGGCTTTGGCAATATCTTCACCGAGTACCCGGATATAAGTCCCTTTAGAGCAGGTAATATCCAGCGTGATGCTATTTTCAGTAAAGGATAAAAACTCAATGGCCAGAATGCTAATCGGGCGCGCTTCACGTTCAATCTCGATGCCCTTACGTGCCAGTTCGTATAAAGGACGGCCTTCTTTTTTCAGCGCCGAATACATCGGTGGCACTTGCTGGATATCACCGATAAACTGTGTCAAGGTTTCTTGAATCAACGCTTCCGAAAGTTCAGGAACCGCTTTTTCTAATAAGACTTCGCCTTCGACATCGCCGGTGGTGGTGCTATGTCCAAGAAAGACCGTCGTTTGATAACGCTTGACTGAATCTAATAAATAATGCGAAAACTTGGTCGCCTCACCTAAACATATCGGCAACAAGCCGGATGCCAGAGGATCCAGTGCCCCGGTATGGCCTGCTTTTTGCGCACGATACAACCAGCGAACTTTTTGCAATGCAGCATTGGAACTAATGCCCAAGGGTTTATTCAAAAGGAAGACACCACTAAGATGACGACGCTGAATTTTAGGAGATGATGCTTTCATGGCAAAAAATCAGACATTTTATAAATTGGCGCCATGGTAAAACCCTGTGCGATGATTTACAACTTTTCTATGGTATCTGATGATTTTTATCAAATGAAGTGTAAAACTCTGTCCTTCAGGGCAGAGATATAAGCGACACGACATAAAATGTCGTTTGGTTTTTAAGAATTAATACTTTCAACTTAACATAAGCTAATATAAGTACATGAAAACACTTAAATTACGCATAAAAGACAAACATTGCAAGGTGCTAGACCAATTGGCATCTGAAGTAAACTTTGTCTGGAATTATGTCAATGATTTAGGATTTAAACATCTAAAAAGAAAAGGTAAATTTCTATCAGCCTATGATGTTGCCAAGTACACCAAAGGCGCATCGAAAGAATGCAATCTACATAGCCAAACCATTCAGGCTGTTACAGAAGAGTTAATTACTCGAAGAAAACAGTTCAAGAAAGCAAAGCTGAAATGGCGTGTGAGCAATAAGAAGTCAGCGAGAAGATCACTTGGTTGGATTCCTTTCAAGAAAATAGCAATCAAATACGCTGATGGATATGTTCAGTACGGCAAGCATCAATTCAAGTTATGGGATAGTTACGGATTAAGTAAATACAGCGTGAGAACAGGCTCATTCGTTGAGGATAGTCGTGGACGGTGGTATGTATGCCTTGTAGTGGATTCATCTAAGCAAAATAAACCTACTGCAACTAAAGCGATTGGTATTGATCTAGGTTTAAAAGACGTTGCCACCTGTTCTGATGGTACTGTAATTTCAAATCCTAAGTTCTATCGGAAATATGAACAGAAATTAAGTATTGCTCAACGAGCCAAGAATAAAAAACGTGTACGTGCATTACACGCTAAAATTGCTAATTGTCGTAAAGATCATTTGCATAAGGCAAGCACCATGCTTGTGAGAGAAAATGCACTGATTGTTATTGGCGATCTGAGTGCGGGTAAACTTGTAAAAACTAAAATGGCAAAATCTGTTTTAGATACAGGTTTTTCAGCATTCAAAACAATGCTCAAGTATAAATGCGAGAACGCAGGGGCAATTTTTGAAGAAGTAAGTGAGAGATTCACAACCCAAATCTGTTCGTGCTGTGGTGAGATCACTTCTAGCAGTCCGAAGGGTAGAACAGATTTGCGAATAAGAGTATGGGAATGTGAATGCGGAAGTTCCAATAACAGGGACGAAAATGCAGCTAAGAACATACTTGCGCTTGGACATAAGCGTCTAGCAGTAGGAATCACCTCCGTTTAGGGTGGTCAGGATGTCAAGGCATATTCAGCTGAATCAAAACTCTAAAAATAATGAAACCGAAAAAACAGGTGCATAGGATATGCAGAAATACAAAATATGGATCATTCTGGCTCTGGTGGTGCTGTGCTTTATCACCCTGATGCTCTGGCTATCTCCTCAGAATGAATCACAGACAGAGACTACTGGCCAATCACCTCTTAGTGAACGCCGCGGCGAACCTGCTGCATTAAGTATAACCAGCCCGGCCAATGCAGCGTTTTCCAGTGCCAGCCAGCAAGATACCGAAATCAATTGCCAGATGCAGCTGGATGCGAGTAACCGTCTGACCGTCAATGAACAGACTCGAAACTGTTTTGAATATTTTATTACCCAGTTTGGTGAAAAAAATCTGGCGCAGATTCAGCAGGATTTTAAAACTTACATTCGCCAGAATCATAAAGAACCCGCTCTCTCACAGATTCTGGATTTATGGGATCGCTATATTCAGTATCGTCAAGGTTTAGGCCAACTGACTGCACCGACAGGCCTCGATCAGGAAGATCCGGCCTATTACCGCAGCATCTATAGCAGCACCCAGAATTTGCGTAAACAATATTTTTCTAATTATGAAATTGAAGGTTTATTTGGTACCGAAGACACCTATCATGAATATACGCTTGACCGTATGGCCGTGCTGGCAGACAACAGCTTAAGCGAGTCTGAAAAAGCCCAGAAGCTCAAAAATCTGTTTGAACAATTGCCACAAGACTGGCAGGAAAATCTGGAACAACTGAATAAACTCGAAGATTTACGCAAACTCAGCGCAGACATTAAAGCGCGTGGTGGCTCAAATGCAGAGATTCGTCAAATGCGATTAAACCTGGTCGGCCCTGAAGCCACGCAACGTCTGGAGCAACTGGATGGCGAACGTGCCAGCTGGAAATCCAGTGTCACGACGTATCTCAATGAACGGGATAGCATCATGCAAAGTGGCATGAGTGACAGCGCCAAACAGCAAGCCGTCGAGAAGCTGCGCCAGCAACGTTTTCAACAGCCGAATGACCAGCTGCGGGTCGAAACCTTTGAACAGATTCATGATCAAGGCGGCAAGTTGCCCTTTGCGAATTAAGCCTAAAAGCCATCATCTGTTGATGGCTTTTTTTATGATCCTCATATCGAAAGCTTTATGCCTTCATATCTCCCACCCTAACTTTGTTTCTAAATATTTCTTGTTTACACAAAATAACCTCAATGAGTGTTTTGTATTTCAACAACTTAAAATTTAAATACAGCCGTAAATAAAACATATTCTTACAATGTAAATCTCTTCTCTCTGTCGTGTCCTAAAATGACATGGTTTTAGCGCGTTGAAGTGAAAAAATACCGCTACTCAAAAGAAAAATTGCTCAGCCATAGAAGGTCAAAACTGTATTGTCCAAAGTCTGATTTTGTGGCTTACAACACTCTAGAAAAGCAATGATTGCTTTAATAACGATAAAATTAAAAAGGGATGCTTATGCGTACTTTCAGCAAGACAGCACAGTTACTGACTGTGACTTTAGCAACAACTCTGGGATTAAGCTTTTCTGCACAGGCTCATGCCGCGGCAAGTGCGACACAGGTGATTGAAAAGGCCAGATCTGATTATGCCAAAACCAAATATCCTATTCTGATGGTACATGGCTGGCTAGGCTGGTCACGCATTGGCACCGACAGCATCGGGCTGGATTACTGGTATCAGATTCTGCCGGATATGGCACGCAATGGTTCTACCGTCTTTGCTGCACAGTTGTCTCCGGCAAATAAGACAGCACATCGCGGTGAACAGCTGATCAGCCAGGTTGAAGATGTGATAGCAATCACCGGCAAACACAAAGTCAACCTGATTGGTCACTCTCATGGCGGGCCAACCGTGCTCTATGTCGCTGCCACTAAACCAGAATATCTGGCATCGATTACAGGCGTTGCTGGTACCTATCATGGTTCTAAAGTTGCTGACGATATTCAAAGCAATAGTTTAAGCCGCACCGCGTTTAATATTTTAGGTGACTATATTGTGGGACCTTTAATTGCACTCGCTCAGCTTAAACCTGAACTCGAAATCGATTTTGATGCATCGATGAAATCACTAACCCAAACAGAATCAAAAAACTTTAATGCAACTGTTGCAAAAGAAGCAGTCAAAGACGGCGTTTTAGCAGCGACTGAGAACTGTAATAAAAACCTCAAACCTAAAGATTCTAAAGGTATTTATTACTATTCATGGACAGGTGTGGCACAAGCCACCAATGCCTTAGACATCGATACGATTTTAATGCAACTGGGCCCACTGTCTTATGGCAATAAAAACAATGATGGTATGGTCGCACGTTGTAGTACTTATATGGGTAAAGTGATTAATGACAATTACAAACTCAATCATACCGATCTTGCCAACATGATGTTTGGCTTGAAAGGTCTATTCGCTCCAGATCCGGTGACGTTATACCGTCAGCATGCCAACCGCTTAAAGCTGCAAGGTTTGTAAGCGGCTCGCCTTTATCGGGATTGATAAAGGCTTTGCTATATAAGCGGTCATCATTTTCCTGGATGAAGCAGAGATAGAATAATGAAAACAATAAGCCTGGTATTCAGTCTATTTATTGGATTCAGTTGTTCCTTGGCTTATGCCAAGCAGAGTCCATTGATTGAATATACACCCAAATTCGCTATATCCAGCTACGCCAAAACCCATTATCCGCTCATCTTTGTCCATGGCTTCGGTCTGGGCTTTAACCGCATTGGAACCGATAACATCGGTTTAGATTATTGGTATCAGATCCCGCAAGATTTAGCCCGTCATGGTGCGCGTGTATTTTCCGCGGAATTATCTGCGGTTGCATCCAATGAACTACGTGGTGAACAGCTGTTACTACAAATTGACGAAGTTCTTGCACTGACGGGTAAAGCTAAAGTCAATCTGATTGGACATAGTCAAGGTGGACCAACCATTCAATATATTGAAGCTGTTGCACCTGCCAAAGTGGCTTCACTGACCGCAATTGCAGGTGCGATGAAAGGCACACCTGTTTTTGTCAATGCCAGCCAGACACCTTTACTAGAACCGCTGATTCATGCCATTGGAACAATTCTGGGCTACAGCATGAATCTGGTGACAGCAAATCAATATCCGGTAAATATCACAGCGGCCTTAAGTGCCATGCATCTGTCAGTTTAGGCGGGACTTTCTTGAAAGGTGAAGCCAATGATGGCGCTCTACCTTTATGTAGTGGACGTTATGGTCAGATCATTCGTCAGGACTATGCCCACAATCATTTCGATGAAGTGAACCAGTTCTTCGGCATTTTAGGGCCTTTTGCCCAAGACCCGATTGCACTCTATCGCCAACATGCCAACCGGCTCAAACTGCAAGGCTTATAAATCATTCACTGCTATCCATCAATCATAATTTTTAAATACAGCAACTTAAAACCTAACTCGCCCGTTTCGGATGGGTCATTTGGCAAAGCAGGATAAGAATCATCCTGTCAAAACAACAAAAATGAGGAAAATATATGAAATACGGCTTATTCATCACCAGTCTGCTGCTGGCTGGCACATGTGTCACGGCTCAGGCATCCACTCAAGCCAGTCAGGTCACAGCGAAAGCCAGCTCACACTATGCCAAGACCCAATATCCCATCGTGTTTGCACACGGGATGGCAGGCTTTATCCGGGTCGGAACAGATCAATTTGGTCTGGATTACTGGTATCAGATTTTACCAGATCTGGCCCGCAATGGTGGCAATGTCTGGGCGACCCGAGTATCGCCGTTTAACTCATCAGAAATTCGCGGTGAACAACTCTTAGAACAAGTGAAGGAAATTCGGGCGATTACAGGCACATCTAAAGTCAATCTGATTGGTCATTCTCATGGTGGTCCCACGATTCGTTATGTCGCTGGTGTAGCGCCTCAACTGGTCGCCTCTCTAACTGCGGTCGGTGCGCCGCATAAAGGCTCACCAGTTGCAGATCTGATTCTTCAAGCAGAAGATACGCCACTACAAGGCCCTTTGGTCGGTGGGATTAATCTGGTGTCTAAAGCCATCACCTGGGCCCAAGGACTGGATCCAAACAGCTTCCCGCATGATTCTCTTGCAGGTGGTCGCAGTCTGACACTGGCAGGATCGGCACAATTTAATCAGAAATATCCGTTGGGAATGTCAAGCACGACCTGTGGCGAAGGTGCCTATAAACAGAATAATATTTATAACTATTCATTTACCGGCACTGGCACAGTGACCAACATTCTCGATCCCGACTCTGCTTTGAAAGTCACCAGCCTGCTGATTGATGGTGGCAAGGACAATGATGGTCTGGTCTCTCGCTGTAGTGCCAAATTTGGTAAAACCATTCGTGATAACTACAACTGGAATCATCTGGATGGTAAGCATCCGCTGAACGCCATCGCCAAGTTTTAACGGGGTTCAGGTTTCCAGCGGTGAGGTAGTAATTCTTCTATTTGGGGCACTTTATGTGTTGGCAACCTTTTCAGCACATCACTTAAATAGGC
>NZ_VOYD01000039.1:0-15443 GCF_013420435.1 Acinetobacter sp. YH01008 | reverse complement strand
AAGCGGATCGTCTAGCTGCTGAAAAAGCTGAAGCGGATCGTCTAGCTGCTGAAAAAGCTGAAGCGGATCGTCTAGCTGCTGAAAAAGCTGAAGCGGATCGTCTAGCTGCTGAAAAAGCTGAAGCGGACCGTCTAGCTGCTGAAAAAGCTGAAGCGGATCGTCTAGCTGCTGAAAAAGCTGAAGCGGATCGTCTAGCTGCTGAAAAAGCTGAAGCGGATCGTCTAGCTGCTGAACAAAAAGAAATAGATGATGCAAAAGGGCTCACTAGTTATTACCCAATTAACACGATTACAGCTAATTTTAATGGTGGAAAAGCTAAATCTAATAATCTAACTACAGCATCGGGTACACAGTCTGTTGTTTATAATCAACCCTATTCCGTTGTTTTAGGTAACTATTCTGGCGATCTTTCTTATAATAATAGTACTGGCGCATTAATAAACGATGATCGTACATCTAATATTACAATCCAAGGTTTGAAAACTACTGTTGATGCAATACCAAATTTAGGTACTGCCACTTATACAGGTAAGGCGTTTAATGGTGCTTATATTGATACGACAACGATTGATCACAGTGGAATGTTCCCATCTATTTCAACAACATCGAAATTGGCTGAAGGTACTTTAAACTATAATGTTAACTTTACTGATCGTTTAGGTTCAGGTTCAATTAATGGTTTAGGTAATACTATTAGCCTAGAACAAGGTTCCATTACTGGAACAGGTATTAATTCTAGTGCTGTTCAAACAGGTAATATTGGGACATATTCTTTAGATTTTTATGGTAAAAAAGCTGAAGAAATTGCTGGTAAAGTCATTTTTAATGATAAAGATACCGTTGGCTTTGGTGGTACACGTGGTGAAATTTCTAAATAACACTTCATCCTAAGTCATATCTACACTCTAAACCGTCTGAAATTAAATATATTTTCAGACGGTTTTTGTCATTATATTGGTAGTAACTTGATGAATATCAAATATTTAGCAATTCTTTCAGTAACGTTTTCTAGCACTGTATTTTCCCAAGAATCACCACCGACCCAAACGGTATTCTTTGAGCAAGACTCATTTATCCAACCTGAATTATTACTCAAAAAAATAGTAGATAAGGAACTAAATCTTTCCACCCTACCTCCAAACTCAAGTTTAGAAGACTACATTAATCAAGCAATTATTCATAAAGACTGGAAAGAACTTGAACAATTATTAGAGATATACAGGCAAACAGATCACTATGATCAGATTTTATATGAATATGGTTTAGGAGCTTTATATCGTTTTCAAGGACAACAAAAGAAAGCTATAGAAATGTACCAAAAGATTATTCAAAATAATCCTAATTTACATTATCCACGCTTTGATCTCGCCATGATGTTGTTTGAAGATAAACAATATACAGAAGCTAGAAATGAATTTGGAATAGTAAGACCTTTTCTTCCTACTCAGATACAAGCATTAGTAGATCAAATATTGAGTACTATGAAAAAGTCTCAAGCATGGCAACCAACAGTAAATTTTAATTTTGAAAAAACAGATAATGTTAATCAGTCATCTAATATCAAAGAAATTTCTATTGGAGATGCAACTTTCATACGTGATGAAGAATCACTACCACAGAAGGCACAAGGTATCGGTTATACGCTGAGCGCATCACGTGAACAAAATATGATGAACAATCATTATATTTATTTCAATACAACACTAAACGGTATTCATTATTGGGATAATACAGAATTTAGTGAGCAGACTTTACGTATCGATACTGGTTACAAATATAAAGATCTTAAGCAGTCTTTAGGCATAATTCCATTTATTGGGCAAAATATACTAGGTGACAGTCGTTACAGTCACAACTATGGTGCAGGATTAGAATATAACCGATTATTATCAAATCGTTGGCAAGTTTCTGCGAATACAACTCATATCCAAAAACGATATCAGGATTCAGATCTTGCACAATATTATAATGGTCATGCTAATAGTCAGGCTGCATTGATGCTGTATCAACCGAAATCAAAATTACTCATATATAGTGGCTTAGACTGGATGCAAGATCGCTTAGCGGACGAAGCAGAATCATCTAATAAAAAAGGTATACGAAGTGGTTTTTTATACTTTGGGGACTCATTGGGTATTAGTAGCAACATACGTTATTCTAAGCGTAATTTTTTAGCAGATAATATTTGGTATGGTATTCAACGCAAAGACAGTGAATATGAAGTTGGTATAGCTGCTTGGCGTAAGCAATGGCAGTGGAAAGGTTTTACTCCCAAGTTAAATTATAGATATCAAAAAATTGACAGCAATTTACCACTTTATGAGCGTAATAACGGCACATGGTTTATCACAATAGATAAAAAAATTTAAGAATAAAGGCTCTCACTCTCAGTTAGAGCCTTTTATTATTTAACATAAAATCTCTTATACGAAATCCAAATTCAAGACAGAAAAAATCCCGACAGAATGTCAGGATTTTTTTGATTTTCACTATTCCATATCTATTCTTTAATTACATAAATACCAATCTGACTTATTGTCCCAAATGATTCTCCCAGCCTCTAAATATATATTTTGAAAATGGGCTGATGGAATAGCTTTTACACTGCCATAATTCTGTTTTACACCACGAATAGATAGTTTTAGTTCTTGGCTATTAGTCGGTATACTCTCAAGATTACCGACAACAACACCTTCGAATTTTTCGTATTGTTGCTGACCGAATACTTTTATATTATTTGGAATATTTATGATCGTATCTTTACAAATTGATCGTCCAATATCTTTTTGTGAAGGTTTCTTTCTTGAATTTATAATTGCTGTACGCCTTGCTTCTTCAGCTCTTTGATTTGCTTGAGCTCGTTCTGCTGCTAGACGATACTCTCGCTGGGAATTGAGAATTGATTGATACTGGCTAGGTGTTAAAGTGTAAATTAACATATTTGCTGTAGCAAAGTTTCCACTTGAATTAATATTTAGTTTTGGGACTTTTACTTCAGCTCCCCAAAGTACTTTAGAATTTTTTGTACATGTATATAGCCCCTTTTGGCGGTCATAAATATTTGCCGCTGTAGAGTCATTAAATGAATTAAAAGTCCCTCCATCTATTGATTGACAGTACAACTTTAAAGTATCGACAGGAATCTCAATTTCTTTTGTAATCCATTGATCCTTCATATCAGGAGTTTTATAAGCATATGGTCCTCTAAAATTAGTACTTTTATTTACTAGTTCATGTACATCTTTGTATTTTGAAATATTTTCAATAGATACTTTTTTATCATAGTCTTTGAAAATTAAATGAGCTGTGGTTGAACAACCTGACAAAGCTAATGCGACACCGCATAAAAATAATTTTTTCACGAATTATCCCGTTTTAAACAAATAAATTTTTATTAAAAATATATAAATATCAATGTATAAATTTTAACAAATATTATTATTTATATGCAACTAGGTGAGTAGTTACCAATTTTTTAGATATCCTTTATATGTTGGATACCCCCCCCGTTATACTGATAGACAAATAATTTAATCAATAAAAAAACCCCGACATCCTGTCAGGGTTTTTTATTGTGCGATCTGTGGTAGCTACTGTTCTACCTCACGTTCCTGGTGCTTGAACTTATTATTATTGTTTTTTGTTCCGGAACATCCTGTCCCTATATGACTCAATCATAGAAAAATTCCAGTATTCCGCATAGCCGCAAAGGGCCGGAATTGACGTAAGCAAATGCGTACAAGATCGGATAAAAACCGTCCCCTTTTTATCCGCAGAAATTGGGGATATTTTTGTTAGAACCCATTGAAAAAGTTATCTCTACTGAAATGAATTCCACTCGTAGAAGCATTTTTTAAAAAAATAGCTAAAAATTAAAAAGATACAGCTTCTTAAATACAACCTAAGTAGTTGATATAATTATTTTTTTAATTATTGAGGTGTGATAGGTGGTTTTTACTGAATCAGTTTTCCACTTTTGATTTTTCTATTTAAAATCAACATCCAAACATTCATACGAAAGACCCGTACAGGCCTGACTCAATCAAAATTAATTTTACGTTTTTTAATTTTAAAAGTTCCACGACCAGCAAAGCGTCGAGCAAGGTCAGGATTCCGGCCTTCCAAACGTTTAATCAGAATTGGTACGCGATCCGGTGTTTTACTTATTAAATTATCATTTTCTACATACAGCACTGTTCCGCTTTGCGCTGCCTCAATAAAGCGGTATCGAAGTACATCTGCGGCTTTAGCAGCAATACCTGATTCACTGTCATCCTCTTCAATTAGATCTGCTGTTGACATGATGCCATACTCCCAGTGAGCTGATATATGAATCATATTACAAGTCGGTAGACAGAATAAAAAATTAGAGACCTTTCTACATATAATGCTCTGATCGACACACATAATAGCTTCTTTTTTGCATCAAGGTAGCTATGATGTGTGTTTTGAACTTTTTATTTAATTTCAATAGGTTATTAATATTTATCCTTGAGTTCTATTTCCCCAAGAAAAAACAAATAACATTTTAAATCAACAACTTATAATAAATTAGAAATCAAAATATTCACGACACACATCATGTCTACCTAAATTAGCTTCGTTAGGTAGACATGATGTGTGTCGACATTAAAAATTATATTTAATTTCAGTATATTAAAAGAATTGAGCTTTTTAATTTTGATATTTTTTTTATAAAGCACAGAATCATCTAACAGAAAAAATTTTCCCCTTTTTTAATCCTGAATATTTAGAATCGGTAAAAGTTTCTTCCCTAAAAATATAGTTGTCCAGAGCGCAAAATGAATCCTATAACTTTTCAGAAATTAGAAAAAATGAATAAATACTGCAAAGCTTGTGTTAAAGCTTATGCAGTTTTGACTTTGTTGAGTCTGGTGACTTTTTTCATCTATTTTTTTAATCATTTCACCTTAGACGTTCTCTTTACAGACCCGAACACTTTATTTCCGGCAATCAAAATAGAAGTATTAGCATTAGGGATCATACACATTGTGTATTCTTTCTTTTTCAAATATATCGATAAGCAACTGCAAATCTATGGCTTAGATTCCAATCATCTGAATGAATACATCCAGCGTAATCAGGGATTTTTTCAAAAGTATTAAGGGATGCGTTATCCAGTAGAGTTCATCTCTTGTAATGTCTCAAAAACAAGTCTCTCAATGCCGGAACGTGCTTTATCTGGGTCCGGATCTAGCCAGGATAAAGATGGAAATTCAGCACAAAGGCCAACAAATTCTTCATCCTCAATGGACCAGTTCACGTTAAATGAGTAACGAGCTTCAATCTTAAAATCAAATAAAGCTTTCATATATTTTGCAGCGTTTTTGGCCTCTGCTCTCAAATCGTCAATTTCTTGCCGGGTCAGATAATAATCGTCAGGATATTTCGGCATCGTTCACCTTTTTTAAGGACTACAGTAAATACTTTTGGATTAGCTGATTCATGGCATCTCCTGTCACCTTATCTTTACTTAAATTAAGGTTGGCATCCTCTCGAAGCCTACGTAAAACACTATATTGCAAAAAGTCATCTGCATAGTTGGTGAGTCGTGATAAATAATCAAGCTCCAGAGGAACATAGTACTCCACCTTCCTAAAGTCCTTCCCTGTTTTTTTATAGTGGTAGCTCACTGCTTCAGTCAGCAATCGCCCCATTTGATGTCGATTACCCTTAAAAACGGTATAAAATCTGAGACGTTTATAAAACGTCTCAAGCATAGACATACCCATGGTTTTATCAGGGTTTGAGATCAAAACATTCATAATCTCAATGTATTTCTTTTTAAATATTTGCAGCGTTGGCTCATCATATCGCCAAGTCCAGGTGTAATTTTTAGCACTCTTTTCAGTCGGGGCATATTTTTTTGATTTTTTGCTGGAATGAGATAAGCGTACTAGCTCTATATGGCCTTTATCAACGACTATCTTTAAGTAAGGTTTATGCAACACAAACTTAAATTTTTCATGGTCTTGATAATAGTTTTGGATAAGCTGTATTTCCTCCTGCTCTAGCGCTTTATTCCAGTCCAGTACAGCTTCTGAAATTCGCTGGTTGACAATTTTTTTCAGGGCAATTTCACTCTTGGACTGATTATAGTCATGGCTTTTTGGCGTAGTAATCAATAACCAAAAATCAAAAATATTGACCCCTTCAATGGAGGGTCTTTTTTGAATAATAAGATCAGCTATCGGTTCTTTTTTTGTATTTAAACGATAAGTCCGTTGCCTTGCAGTTAAATGAAGCGAGTATTTATCAGTCAGTTTTTTCAACAATTTTTGGATGCTATCGAAAAATAAAGTCTTATCACTTTCAACAGAAAAATGGCTATAGAAATATGCACCATTCGAAACTTTGTCTGCAATTTTTTGTGCTGTATATCGACTATTCGGGCTGTAACTAATCATTTTATTGTCACTAAGCAATATTTAATATGTGTCATTAAGCAATATTCTATATTTCACATTGTCATTAAGCAATATTAAAAATTAATGAAATCCTTATACCATAAGGCTTAACGTGGCTTCGCCACGAAAACCAATGCCAAAGGCATTGGTCAGGCTTTATTGACACAATTTGTCATCGTGCAATAAAGCGGTTCCTAGGTGACGAAATTTACACCCCTTTTTATTTAGTTTATAGTCGGGATATTCATTGACTGAAAGCAGTCTGACCAACTGCCTGACCATTTCGCTTTTAGCGTTTTGAGCAGGCATCAGCCTGCTTAAAGCCATGTTTTTTTAGATAGCGCACAGTCGCGGATTAGCCATCCATACGACTGACCGATTGAGCGTACTACCTTGGAAGCAGGGTTCGGTACGATCTGATGGGCGCTAAGAAGTTGAGATACTTCTTTTCGATCCAATCAGCTTGTTTACAAGCGGTTGGGCGACAAGGACACGGGCGCCTATAAGCAATAGAAATATTGTGAAGTGGTTGTCTGGTGAGAAATCGCCAGGCTAGAGAAGTGCAGATCAATCTGCATGACTTGAACCCCTGTTTCAGCAGAACTCGGGAGGTCGGGACAAGGATGTTGTCAGTACCGTTAATACCGATCTTGTGTGTGCATGATGCGCACTAGACTTTCTAGTGAGAAATGCAGCTCAAGAGCACATCTGTGGGCGTTTGAGGTAACAGCAATGTTACAGGCTGTTGAGGAGAAATCTGGATACAGCGGCACCATCTGGTGAGATTATTTCAAGCTCGATGGGTCAACGGATAGCTTAAGCAGAATACATCGGCAAGCATAGCTGAGATACGTGCAGATTAAGAGCCTTACCCTTGCGATTTTATCATTATAGCCATATCCCCATGTTTTTAAGGAACCGCGTTGGGGGGAAAAAAACACCGAGAGGTTGGAAGTGCTATTTTGATAATAGAGGATAGGCGGTCTGATCAAGACTGTTGGAAATAACTTGGGAATCTCCATGCCGTTGACATTGAATTGTCATGGCAGGTGTGGAGAGGGAGAGATGATGAGTAGGGCGTATAAGCTATTTTAAATAGTGAAATCGTTGCAGTTATTAGTTTTAAACTGCTGAAAGGCAATAGGCGAACTCAATCCTGATATGGCTATCAGGATTGGTAAAGGGAGTCTAAATATTTGTGTCGTGATTTGATGCAGATTTGTTTCCGAAAGTTGGAGTCGGTTTTATGTGTTATCTAAAAAAGCGAGAACTTAGCTAAAATGGTTTGGTCACCATTGTGTTTCAATTGTTCGGGATTGGTCTCTCGAACAAAATTGGGACTATGCAAATTTCAGTGAATAGAATTGGCTATATTCAGATTAGTCTTAAGATGAATTATAACAATTCGCAGAGTCTAATTAACTCTTTAAACTGTGAGCAATTGAGAGTGTTTCTACTCCCAATTTTACCAATATGTTGATATTCAGCATATTGTGGTGTTGGTTGCAAATCGATTAATTTTTTACTTCATTGAAAGAAATAATATCGATAAAAACTTAGTTATTAATAATTTTTTATTAATCGCTACTAGCTGTTTTTTTTAGCGGTGACGTTACGAAGCAGTACAGTTGTTTGACTAGCGGAATAGTGTTTTAGCGGAGATGTATTTTTTTCTGGATTTTTCATCTAGCGGTCCACATGTGACTAAGCGAAGATGATGGAAAATAAGAATTGAATACTAGCGAACCTATACTTAGCGGAGATGGAGAGCAACTTGCTTTGTAACTAGCGGAAAAATGGTATTAGAAAGTCGTAGTTGTGGAACTAAAACACAGCCGAAGTTTGTATCAAACTTAGTCGTGATAACAGTTGGAGGTAGCTGTTGGAACGGTTTGAAAGTCGCTTCCTTTGCCTGGCAAAGAAAATGTCGCAAGTTGATAACTGTGAAAACGTACCAATACGTTCTATTGGCGTTAGGCGGTAACGTGAAACTCCAATACGAGCCCTGTTCCAAGTTTATTGGACAGGGCTTTCCTATTTTGCGCTGATTTGCGTTTTAAGACACTTTACGACTCAGACAAGGTAAGACCCTAGGCCATAACTTAAAAAATCAAACCTGATGCATATTACAAGCAAAATTCACGATATTCATTTGAAGAAAAGATCAATTATTTGCTCTTCATCTGTTTTTTGATCTCTTGCTTTCATCTGCTTCTCATTAACTCGCCAAAGTTGTAACTCGCGATTAAGTTCCTTTTGGCTAATGTTCAATAAATTTTTTCTCTTTTCCTCTAAACTTTCTGCTACTTCTGCTAATTGCCGATCTCTCTCAAAGTATTCCATATCAACTTCCAATTAAATATTTCTAGAAGTATGCAAAATTCTTAGAATGAATACCTGTTTTTTGTCTTCATCAATTTGAATGATGGCACGATATGGGCTGTCAACAATCAGCATTTCTCTGGTTCCTAAACTACCCTTTCTTTTTGTTCGATTTGGTGAGAAGTAGAGCGTTTCTAACTGATCAGTAATTTTTAAATACATACTTTCAGCTAGTTTTTCGCCCCAGTTCTCAATGCCATACGCCAAGATTTCAATTAAATCTTGTTCTGCTTGTGGCAAATAGGAGACTTCATAACTCATTTGCTACGGCTCGCTACTAACTCTCGTGCTTTTTGCATTGCTGTAGCATGTACAGTTTTCATTTCAGTCGTTTGTGATGGATGTGATTTCAAAGAATTTAGAGCTTCTACAATTTTCTCTTTTTCCCAATCTTCATAATCATCATCTTGAATATTAAAAAGACTTTCCAAGTGAGTACCCTTCACATCTTTCAAAGACAAGAATACGCCAACTGGACGTTTATTCTTGGTAACTAAGACAGGTTCTCGTTGCATCGTATCCAATAATTCACCAAAACGTGATTTGGCATCTTTTGCAGTAATAACTTGCATATTTAAAACCTCAAACAATCAAAGTAGACACTTTAGCTATTTTAGACTTTTAAGGAGAATAATCAAAATTAATTTTGTATTTAAATCTTTATTGAGATTAACTAAGAAAAGAAAATGCTCTCACTCTCTCAAGATCCCCACAGCCGTCGCTTCGCTTTGGGCTGATGGTGAACGTTGAGAGAGTTTCGGCAATACTCTCCCTAAGGGTGGTCACTTAAAAAAATGACACATCCCTTAAGTATTGCCGATTTACCAGTCGGGCTGACGGAGCCACGCATCGGTCGTATCCGCACATAGTTTTGCTGACTATGCAGACAAGGACTAAAGGTCTTGCACCTTCCCCCACGCGCTCCTTGTCGAAGTATGGCAGTATCTCTGCGAGGGTTTCCCCAACATGCAACTTAACCAACCTATACAACTACTCTCAACGCTCCGTTTATGTGAGATTCCCCTGTAACGGTTCCGCCTTTCGACGATCGCTACGATGCACCAGTGACACTTATTCCCTCCACATGCACCGCATGCCAACCATAAAAAATGGGCACGCAGAAGCAGGCAAAGCTCGATCTAGGATACTTATTTGATGAAAAAAACACTTAACTAACGAAGACTTTTCAATTTGGGCTTGATATTACTGCACATAACAGTGAAAATAGTGTTCTGGTACAAAAGCCTTTGGGTGAAATCATAACGGTCGCCAAACCTTATGATCTTCGTTACTTGATGTTTTACCCATCAAATAACTGCGTGCCAACGAATTTAAAGCCCTGGGAGACAATTGTCAAGCAGGGCTTTTTCGTTTTTTAGCTATAAAAAAACATTAAATATTATATAGTTGAAATGAGTATTCTAAATCTGCGGTATATTGTATAAATCAAATATATAGGTCAGTTTTGACATAAAATATATGCTAATGCTTATATTATTTTCTCTCAAAGATAATAATAGGACTTGAAAATTAAATGGCTAAACTCTCACTGAGCGAAGTATCCAAACAGTTTAATGTCGATCGATCGACTATCTACAGAGCTGTACGTAATGGACGCTTGTCACGTTCCAGTGATGGCCAATTTGATATTGCCGAAGTTATTCGATGCTTTGGTGAACCACAACAGATATCACAGCCTGCTAAGGAAGCTCCTAAGCAAAGCAGTGATACTGCTACACAAAAACTCATTACACATTTAGAAAACGAAGTCAAAAAATACCAAGAACGTGAAGAACGTTTGATGCAACAAATTGACCGTATGCAGACCCTGATTGAATTAAAAAGTGTGGCACCTGCCACAGTAGTGCCACACCCTGACGCTACAGCATGCGACAGCAAAATGCCACAGCATGCAACAACAGATCAAGATATTGAAAATAAAGAAAATTTAAATAAGGATGTGGCAGCAAGTGTGGCAATACCACAACAATATGCCACAGCACGCGACAGCCAAACGCCACAGCGTGCCACGTTGCAAAATATGGCAGTACCACAACCTAAAAAACGGGGTTTATTTGGACGCGTATTGAATGCTGTATTCAATGAAGATTAAGCGTTCTATACTTTAAAAATCATCTGATGTCTTTTTTCTTGATCTTCACTGTACCTTGCTTCGGCAGACGCTTAGAAATTTCTAAGTTACGATACAGTTGTTTAATCATTACAGGCTCACTATTCGGAGCCTTACACACTACGGTATCGTTTGTGACATAGACCACAGGTCCATTACTAGCTTTTGCAATAAAGGTCTCCGTGAGCACCCGACCTGCCTCTTTAGCAATAATGCGCTCCTCCTCATCCATCTTATTTATCTCATCCATATCTCAACCTACTTAATAATCAAGTTCTATTATTCTTACTATTTAACTTAAATATGAACCTTTTTGTTTAATTGAATTGTTCATGTGGACTACACAAACCCGTGGAACATTGATTAAATAGTAAGCGTGGAACGTGAAGAATCGACAAAAAAGCCCATTCGAGGGTGAATGGGCTTTTCAATAGTATATAAGAAATTGATTTTTAAAGAAATAAAAATAGCATTTCGTATAAGGTGTATTATGTTAATTTTAGCCAAACTTAATTTTTAATATCCCGCCTTTGGGCATTACCGTAAAAATCCGCTACCAGGCACAATCTTTGGTGGGCGTTTTCCGATTCATATTTGGCCTCGACCATTGATGTGGGCATTTGAATGGCATGACACTTCTAAAGATTTGATTTTAAAACGGGGTGAACCTTTATTTTATTGTCAATTCGATGGTTTTGATCCATCACGCACGATAAAACTAATTCAAGCAGAGAAAACACCTGAATTAATGAGTTACATGGATCAAATCTCAGGTGTTGTGAATTATGTGAATCAGACTTTTAGTTTGTTTAATGAAGTTGAGAAAGTGCGACCAAAAAAATTGCTCAAATAAATTTTAAGGATAATCGTAATTTATGAATGCTTTTAACATTAACCGTTACACACTAGCGCTTACGGCTATTATTTTTTACGCCTGTGGGATGCTGTACTGGGTTTTTGCCGATGCCAATTTTGATGGCATGAAATGGTTAACCATTTGGTTCTTTAGCAGTACTTTATTTTTTGGTTTTTGGTTAGGTCATTTTTATGCGACGACCCCGATTGAAGAGCTTAAAGTACAAAAGAAAAAGCTGCTATGGGAGCATATCAAAGTTGGTGTGATGACTGTCGTGGTAGTCGCTATGGCAACAGGTTTAAATAAAAAGGTCGCTATTCTTTTTTTGGATATAGAGGGTTATGTCAGTGAACTCAAACAAGCAAAAGTGATTATGAAGGGGGGGGTAAAAGCTAATTTAAATAGGTTTTCAGGAACTGGTGTTTTCCCGGTAATGGATGTTAATAATGCTGATATAGAGGCAACCCCTGTTTGTGATCTAATCTTAAAAGATAAATGCCAATATGGTTATATGATGGATCAAGATTTTGATATTCAATATATTGATGATTTGAAATATCCATTGAAATATAGATATTTGATCTTCAAAATCAAATCACCCGACTTTTATCGAGGGATTGATTATCATGTTCATTTATATAAAACCAATCAACGCTATGTGTGGTATCTGATCTTTTTTACCATTATACCTGCATTAATCTTTGTATTTTTGATCCCATATCTTCTGTTTTTAAATCAACAACGTAAAAACACTTAAGTTGACAAAAATAACTAGGGGCTGTTGACATTTACTGTGCAAAAAATAGCGAGGAAGTAGAATTTAATCGCTAAACCAAATCTACTCCTCGCTATGCCTCGTACAATGTTGACTGATCAACACTGGTCTAAGTTAATTGGGTAAATGAGGATGATCAAATCTTTTTCTTGGTGGCTTATCCAAAATCTGTAAAAGATAATCTAACGGATAAAGAAACCGCCATTCTGCGCCAACTCGTGAAGGAGCAATTTCATGGATAACAACTTATTTGATGACTTAGTTGCTTCGATTAAAGAAGCAGGAGCAATCAAGCGCAAAGAGATCCAAGCTAGTCGAACGACCGAACTTGAATTACCAGATATTAAGGAAGTGCGAGAAAAAACTGGTTTAAGTCAAAGCGAATTTGCAGCACGTCTCCACATTAGCCATCGTACTCTGCAAAACTGGGAACAAGGCCGACGCTATCCAGCAGGACCAGCAGCAACATTGATTCGAATCTTAGATGCACATCCTAGTCTTATTTAAAAAATGCATTAAAAATGGGAGCTTAGCTCCCATTTTTTGACTTCGTATAACGTGTATTATGTTAATTTTAGGGAAATTTAATAAATAGAAGACTTTCATTATGAATTCCATCAGAACTTTTATTATTTTAATACATTTCACTGCTATATGTGGATGTACTGACTCTTCAGAACCTAGGTCTAAATCTTTATCAGAAAAATCGGATATCGAATATTATAAAGATATATCAAAATCAGGGGATTTAGTGACTTGGGGGATTTCATCGGATTTAATTATAAAAACAGTTGTAGGTGATAAAAAGAATATTGAGCAAGGCATAGTTTTAAGTAATCCTTTTCTTGGGCAGTTTTCTATTAACTTCATTCCTACAGTAGAAATACTAAATGACGATGATAAAATTGAGAACGTTGCCGATTTTCAAAAGCCTATGCAATTTAATCTACTTTTGAATAATGCTAAGAATATAAAAATTAATAACTTTTATGATAGGAGTTATCAAGATCAAGTAAAAGTACATCTACAAAATTTCAGTACACTCGATCCCATATATTTTAAATATAAACAAACACCAAGAGAGTGGATAAACTATTTAACATCACATAAATTTGTAAAATATGAAGATTCATTTAAAAAATTTGATTTAGAATGCTATTCAATAAATTTGGATTCTGATATTTCTTATCATTGTTTAGGTCATGCATCAGATCCATACCATTCTGAATTTTTAATGAAAATTACTCGTAATCTTACAGACCAAATCGTAATAACCACAAAATCTGAAACACCTCTCTATCCTAACGTGAATATAGAATGGAGAATGCCTTATGAATCATTAAAAGATTGGAAAGCTGTAGATCGAAATATTTGGCGTTTATTAAAAGCTTGGAATGCTAATCAATAGAGTAACTATCGCAAAACTTCCACTAATTTTGAGTCTATTTAACATAATGGCGGTTATACGAAGTACACTTGTATATTAATATAATTATCAAATATTTAATAAAACTATAAAAATTCAAGAATGCCCAAAAAGCCGACTTGGAAACAAGTCGGCTTTTTATTGAACAGATTTGTCACTTTCGGCCAATAATTTTGACTAAAAATTACGCTTCTCAACTTGAGTGATACAATTTTGTGATACATTATTGTATATACAAATTTGAATGTTTTTTATGGAACAGTATTTCGAATGGGATGAGGCAAAGAATCGAAAGAATCAGAAAAAGCACGATGTCTCTTTCGAAACGGCAAGCCTTGTTTTTGAAGATCCTCTAAGGATCTCAATCCAGGACAGACATACCGATGGTGAAGAACGTTGGCAAACCGTTGGAAAAGTAAAAGGCGTACTAATGCTCTTAGTAGCTCACACTATCTTTGATGAAGATGACTGTGAAATCATACGAATCATTAGTGCAAGACAAGTCACCAAAGCGGAGCGAAATCAATATGAGCATGGTTAGATATACACGCAAAGAGCTGAATGAAAACTTCAGCGACAAGCAAGATGCTGAAATTCAACGCTTGCTTGCTAAGGGAACGGTTCCTGACGATCAGCTAGATCTCTCAGATATGCCTGAAATTACCGACTGGAGCAATGCTGTACGCCATAATCAATTCTATCGCCCAGTGAAGCAACAGACTTCCATTCGTTTAGATGCTGATGTACTTGCATGGTTTAAAGCTCAAGGCAAAGGCTATCAAACACGAATGAATGAAATTCTGCGAGAAGCAATGTTAGAAGATTTAAAAAATCATCGATAAAAATGGGAGCTTAGGCTCCAATTTTTTAATTTTAATAACATATATTAATTTTTTGGTTCTTAGTGAAATTTAACCATCGGTATAAAAACTCATGTTAAACCTGATTTATCATGTATTCATTAATATCAAGAATATTGATAATTTATTATATAAAATTAAATACTTATAAAAAAAAGTTTTTTTTAAGAATACTCATTTTTTTAGTTAGATATTTACTATAATAAGTTGAAACGTAATGTAATACAAACAAACATTAATTACACATTAAATCCATAATGTAATTTAGGGTATCTATGCAATCAATGAATTTAACAAAGCTAAGTGCTGCTATTATTTTGGCACTAAGTACTGCTGCTTGTAGTAGTGGTGGAAGTCATTCAACAACATCTACTTCTCCAGTAATTACTGAACAGACTGCTGCTGAGAAAGCTGCTGCTGAAAAAGCTGAAGCAGATCGTCTAGCTGCTGAGAAGGCTGCTGCTGAAAAAGCTGAAGCGGATCGTCTAGCTGCTGAAAAAGCTGAAGCGGATCGTCTAGCTGCTGAAAAAGCTGAAGCGGATCGTCTAGCTGCTGAAAAAGCTGAAGCGGATCGTCTAGCTGCTG
>NZ_VOYD01000038.1:0-15652 GCF_013420435.1 Acinetobacter sp. YH01008 | reverse complement strand
CATTGCAATATGTAATTTACAGCCATAAAACCAGCCCATTGAGCTTCTACCACGTGATGCAATTTGGATTAATGATTTATGACGCTGAATACGTTGATTTTTACAAACTGGCAGAGTTGTTGAATCAGTCCATAAATATTGTGTACCTTGGCACTTTCATCAGTGCCACATGTAAAGCGTGTAGAGCTAATTCATGCATATTGATCAGATGAATCATCCTTTGATAGCAAGGCAAGTACTTAAATAAATGGCTTTTATCTTCTTTTAACCAGCTGAAAAAGGCTTTGAAATTATTGAAATGAGAGCATTTGTACCAAATGGCAATAAAGCAGATTTCTGAAATTGTAAGTTGAGCAGTTCTGATTCTTAAGGAACCACGGTTTTGTTTGAGAAACTCCCAATAAGTTGATTCAAATTTAAGAAAAAAATCATCAATTACGCAGAATAATTCGGTACTATTGAACATCAGGACGAGAGTTGTGAGTTTGGTGTGGTAACTCAACTGATGGCTCTAGTCCTCTTATTTTTCAAGTCAATTTCTTATCCGCGATTCGGGTACTAATATCAATTTCTTTAAATTTAATTATAGTTTGAAGATCTTTTGAGTTAATAGAGGAGTAGGGTGCTAGTTGCCATGTAGTGGCATTTGTTTTTATTATTCCATTTAACTGTCCATATTTAGGATGCATATTACCTGTATCGTATAATCCATTTTCGGTTAAAGAGAATGTATTGCTCTCATCCCAACCTGTGGTTTCTTCGACTTTAAAGTATAAGTTTCCTTGATCAAAAGTATTTTGCTCAATTTCATAATCTAAAGTTTCATCAGAATATTCATCAACAAAAAATGTAGTCCATTGTTGAAATGATGGGGGTGGTAAGATTAAGGCTACCTGTACCAGGGTTTGAATCAGAAGATGAGCCCCCACCACAAGCACTTAGCATGAATGCACTAAAAACTGCGAGTGATAAATTCTTAAATTTCATAAAAATCCCTATAAAAAATCGTAGTAATAAAATTGTTTTTTAAAATAAAGCAGACTAATTATAGCGAATAAATATCAAAATTAAATTTGCAAAATATATAAAAATTAACTATTTAAATATACTTAACAATCAAAATGTCATCCACCACAACAGCCCGATCAAAACCGCCATATGCAAAATCTGCACAGGCGCAAAATAAAGGACAAACTTCCAGCCACCGGTCAAAGCGGCATTAGCTGACTTGGCTACAGCATGTGCGCCCAGCCCCAAAAGCAGGGCATAGATCAGCCGGGTATTGGATGGATCTCCTTGAATGACCACGCTTGCCATTGCGGCATGAATTTCAAATAAAGATGCGAACAAGGTGCCTGCCAGCAAACCTGCATCTCCCAGTAATAGCTCTAGCCCATAAATTCCAGCCTGAATCAATGTCAAGGTGACGGCAATAATTACCGCCTCCTTCAGGCTAAACATCTGACTATCTTCTTCCTTTGCACAGTTCTCCGCTGGCTTGGCTTTACGTAATAGCAGAAATGCACAAGCAGCCAAAATGGCCATCGCAACCAGAGAGGGTAAAATCAGAATTTTCAACCAGCTCCACGACACCCCTCCAACGACAATAAATAACAATATCAGGGTCGAAATACAGGACATGAGTGCTGCGCCTGCATTGGATTTAGCATCGACCTCACCTTTGCGTACCTGTAGACCTAAATGGGCAATGGTCGCAGTACTGGAGACAAAACCTGAAGCAAGGGAGGATAGCATGAGGGCATTTTTACTGGATAAAAGCCGTTTGGCCACGTGAGCAAGTGCCTGTACCACCAGAATCAGAGTGAGTAGTCTCAAGATCAGATGCGGGTTGAGGACTTCTCCCCATAAAGGCGTGTCGGGTGTTAGTGGCAGGCCGATCAGAATCAGGGCAAGTAATAATAGCCCATCTCTAAACTCTGCTTCGGTAATCCATTGTCCGGCAATATTATGCAGGGAGTGTTTGGCCATCAGAATAGTCGTCAGCATGACCGCGAGCCCTGCGGCCAAGGGAATATTCCAAAGACAGATTGCCCCAATAAAATACGTCATGAGAAAGGCGAGTTCTGTGGTAATGCCAGGATCTTCAGGCTGATTTCGGATTGAAAAAATCACCATGCCACCCACAATCAGCGCACCAGCAAGCCCAATACTCATACCGAACAGGAAGCATAGCGCACCCAATAAGGCACAAATGGCAAAAGAGCGTAAACCGGCAAAACTGGGTTGATGCTCACGTTGTTTATGACGCTCTCGTTCCAGGCCAATTAACAAGCCACAGCCCAAAGCCGCCGTCAGGGTGGCCAGAAGCTCCTGAAAAGAGCTACTGCTATTCAGGGGTACCGCGCTAAAATCCAAGTTTCACCTCAGCCACCTAACAAAACATGCTGTTTGAAATATAGGCGATTCTTCTAGAGCGCGGCAAGCTGGAAATACAGTAAAGATTGAATAACGGTCGAGGCATCCCAGTATTTTTAAATCCATTCAGCAAAAGTGACTGACATTGCTAACTGGCTAATGCGAAAAATAACAAAAACTTGTTATAGTGAAGGCAGATTTGGGGATTGATAACAATGAAATTTGACTTTGAAATTGATACTGCCTGGTGTTTAGACCAACTGTTTAAAGATGGTAAAATTAGTGAACGTGACCGGATGCTGGTACAGACCACCCATCGTCAACGTGAACAATTAAAATGGCATCCTTTACAGTGGCTGGCCAACTTCAATCTTATTGATCAATCCCATCCGCAAACCACATTGACCTTGAACCGCTTATGTCAGTGGCTGGCCGAAAAAACCGGATTAATGTTCTATATCATCGATCCTTTAAAAGCGGACGTACAGGCATTGACCCATGTCATGTCACAGGAATATGCACTACGTAACCATATTCTGGCCGTTGAGATTCAGGCCGATAAAGTTCTGATCGCGACCGATCAGCCTTATAAAACCGAATGGGTGTCGAATCTCGAGCAAAATATTTCCCCGAAAAAAATACAACGGGTATTACTGAATCCGGAACAGTTACAACGTTATATTACTGAATATTATCAGGTCAGTCGTGCGGTCAGTGGTTCACAAAAATCCTCTGCCTATGACCGGGAAAATAAGGGCGTCGAAGCCTTGCTGCAACTGGGTGATTCGCAAAATCCGGATGCCAATGACCAGCATATTGTCAAACTGGTGGACTGGGTGCTGCAATTTGCCTTTGAACAGGGTGCCAGTGATATTCATATGGAACCGCGCAAAGGTACGGGCAAGATTCGCTTTCGAATCGATGGGGTGTTGCATACCATTTATAACATGCCGGCCAATACGCTGACAGCGGTAATTTCCCGGATCAAGATTCTGGGCCGGATGAATGTGGCAGAAAAGCGTAAACCACAAGATGGCCGTCTGAAAACCCGAACGCCGAAAGGACAGGAAACCGAATTGCGTCTGTCGACCTTGCCGACCGCATTTGGCGAAAAACTGGTGATGCGGATTTTTGATCCGGAAGTTCTGGTCAGAAGTTTTCAGCAACTCGGTTTTGAAGGGCATTTACTCAATGACTGGAATAATCTGACCAGTCACAGTCACGGCATCATTCTGGTCACCGGGCCAACTGGTTCCGGTAAAACTACGACGCTTTATTCAACCTTGAAGCAGCTGGCGACTGAACAGGTGAATGTCTGTACCATTGAAGACCCGATCGAGATGCTGGAACCTAGCTTTAACCAGATGCAGGTCAATAATGGCATTGATCTCGGTTTTGCTGATGGCGTGCGCGCATTGATGCGTCAGGATCCGGACATTATCATGGTCGGTGAGATTCGTGATCAGGATACTGCCAATATGGCGATCCAGGCGGCACTGACCGGCCATCTGGTGCTATCTACCTTACATACCAACGATGCGCCGTCGAGTCTGACCCGTTTGCATGATCTGGGCGTACAACCATTTTTGACCGCAGCCACCATTCTCGGGGTATTGGCCCAGCGTCTGGTGCGTAAACTGTGTCCGCATTGCAAGCAGGAAAGCTTCTTGAATGAACAGGAATGGCAGCATCTGGCGGCAGATTATCCACTACCACGTCCGGAATTTGTCTTTAAAGCAGTAGGCTGCGAGGAATGTCGTCACACGGGTTATAAAGGTCGTGTCGGGATTTATGAATTTATGCCCCTGAGTCTGGAAACCAAGCAGTTGATTGGGGCCGATGCCAATTTGAACCAGTTACGCCAGCAGGCCAAAAAAGAAGGGGTAGAACCATTGCGTATTGCCGGCGCACGTAAAGTCATGGAAGGAATGACCACACTGGAAGAAGTCTTGAGAGTGGTGCCCTTAAATTAATTTTTGAAAATAAGGGTTTCTTAAGATTCAGCTCATCTTCGGCTGTTTTAATTGCATTATCGAAACCAAGCACAGATACACATAGAGGTATATGTAATGAAAATGATGATGAATACCGTTTTAGCAGCCACCCTGATGGGTTCAATCGCGACAGCAGCTGTAGCGAGTAACGAAACTGTGAATCAGCCCGTGGTAAATCAGGCCGCTTTTGCTCAAGTCACTACCGTTAAACAGGCTTTGGGCATGAAAGATGATAGCAATGTTCAGCTTAAAGGCTATGTGGTTAAAGCGGTCGGTGATGAAAAATATCAGTTCCGTGACAGCACCGGCAGCATCACCGTAGAAATTGATGATGAACTTTGGCAGGGCAAACCGATTTCCGCCAAAACCCCAGTGACCATTATTGGTGAAGTGGATATTGATTACAAACCGGCAAAACGCGTTGAAATTGATGTCGAGCAGCTTCGTTTCTAATTTTAATATGAACAGCTGAATTGAATCTGAAGCTTGCTCTGGATTCGAGGATTGTAAAAAACCACATGCAAATCATACAAAAAAGCATGTGGTTTTTTTGAGTCTGGACATTTTTCAGGGCAAGATAGACAGATTGGCAAAGCGGAGCACAGCATGCGTATTCTTTTGGCAGAAGATGATCAGTCTCAGGCAGAAAGTATTCAGACCTGGCTGGAAATGGACGGCTATGTGATTGACTGGGTCGAGCGTGGCGATCATGCCATTTTGGCCATCGAACAACATCACTATGACTGCGTGTTACTGGATCGTGGACTTCCCAATGCAACGGGAGACGATATTCTAAAAAGCCTGCGCAGCATACAGAAAGATACACCGGTAATTTTTATTACCGCCCGGGACAGTATTGATGATCGGGTTGAGGGACTGGATCTTGGTGCCAATGATTATCTGGTCAAACCTTTTAGCCTGGAAGAGCTTTCCGCCCGGGTGCGTGCGCAGTTAAGACTGAAACAGAAAACGCCAAATCATATTCTGAAATGGCAGGATTTAAGTCTGGACACCCAGGCCAAGGCTCTGAATAAGGCTGGTCAGGCAATTGGTCTGACCGCGAAAGAATTTCAGATTTTATATAAACTGATGCAGCAGCCGGAACATATCATTACCCGCGAGCAACTGGAAGAATCGCTATATGCCTGGGGGGATGAAATTGAAAGTAATGCCATTGAAGTGTTTATTTACCAGTTACGTAAAAAAATTGGCAGCCAGATGATTAAAACCATCCGTGGTTTGGGTTATCGCATGCATAAACCCGAGGCATAAATATGTCTGCACCAGTCTCCCTGCAAACTCGCCTGATCAAGAATGCCATGCTGAGCTCCATGCTGGCAGGATTGTTGGCGTGGTTGCTGTTACTCGGGGCTTCAAGTTATCAAGCCATTCAGCTGCATGACGATTTGATGGAACAGATTGCCGAGTTATTACTTGGGGATGTCAGACAGGCCGAAGGCGATCAGGTCGATGAAATCAGTGAGCAATTCGATATTCAATATGCGCTGTTGCTCAATCAGGATGTTTTGACCACCTCTATCGAGGATGACTTGCTCAACAGCCTACAGGCAGATGAACCAAGTGGCTTTCAGTTCGCCTATGAAAATGGCCGTTTTATCCGGATTTTGATTGCGGAAGATGAAGGATTGCAGGTCAAAGTGCTGCAGCCTTTATCGGTACGTTTTAATGAATTATGGCAAACCACCTTAAGCTTTGCCGGAATTTTACTCCTGCTCTGGTTATTGCAATGGCTGATTTTGCATGTGGGGGTGAAACGTCAATTACGGCCTTTAAACAATATTTCCAGAGCGATAGGCGCCAAGTCGGCCGAAGATTTAAGTCCGATCCGCAGTCCGGATCCTGAAATCACGGAATTGCAACCGATCGTACATCAGTTGAACGCCATGCTCAGCCGGCTGGAAAAATCACTGGCGGCGGAACAGCGCTTTACCGCAGATGCATCGCATGAATTACGTTCACCGCTTTCTGCGATTCAGATGCGTTTGCAGGTGCTGAAACGTCAATATCAGCAGGATGCCCAGTTACCGCAGGCCCTGCAACTGATTCAAAATGATGTCAATCGTGGTACGCAAGTGCTGGAGAATTTACTCTTATTGGCACGTCTGGATCCTGAAAAAGCAGAGCAGTTGCCGCAACAGGCCGTAAATCTGAAAATGATTGTTCAGGAGGTATTACAGGCCTTGCAGCCTTTTGCCGCAGAGAAACAGATCGAGTGGCAACTGAGCATAGACGATGGCCAGATCATGGCAAATGCAGAATTAATTTTTAGCTGCATTCGTAACTTGGTGGATAATGCAATTCGCTATAGCCCAGAACAAGGTAGGATTGAGATAAAAACAGATGTTGATGCCGCAGGGCGTTTGCGCTTAGTGATTGAAAATTCGGGAACAGGCATAGCACGGGAAGTATTGGTACATCTGGGAGAACGGTTTTATCGTGCTTTAGGCACACGTACCTCAGGATCGGGTTTGGGGCTGTCGATTTGTCGTAAGATCATGCAATTACACGCAGCAGAAATTGAGATTGCGGCCTCTGATTTGGGCGGACTGAAAGTTATACTCAGTTTTGCCAAATCGTAATTCAGTTCGCTAAAAAAGCAGTATGCGCTGATTCATACTGCTGGTTCCCACGTTTATTATGATTAGAGTGTTATCGTTATTTTGTGAGGATCAGGCGATTATTACGGGTCAGGCGTAAACGGTATTCTTCACCAGCATGCATGATTCTAATTTCACGCCCAAGTGCGAAAAGATTATTTGAGTGCAGCATGGGTAGTGCATGATGGCTATCGTTATTACGGCTAAACAAGCTAAAAGGTGCGTTCATTCCATCGACTCCGTGGTATCTGTTTTGGATTGATTTAAATGATAATCATTATCGAATAGGTCTGTCAATGAATAATTCTGTAATTTATAAAATAGAGCAATTTGCTTACAATCTGTAAAACTTCGAGTGCAGTAAAATGATGTCTAAACCCAATATTCATGTTGCGATTTCAATCTTATTTCATAAAAATCAAGTGCTTGTGGGGTGGCGAGAAGCCAGTCAGCATCAAGGCAACAAATATGAATTTCCAGGTGGAAAAGTAGAATCGGGTGAGCAACCGGTTGAAGCCTGTCGACGTGAAGTGCTGGAAGAGGTCGGGATTGATCTGGATCAGTGGCATGCATTCGATTTTATCTGTCATGAATATGAAGATGTCATTGTCAACCTACATATATTTCATGCGTCAGTGTCTGAGTCACAATTGTCAGGAATTCAACCACCCTGGAGCTGGTATGCGCGTGAACAGCTGAGCAGTCTGAATTTTCCCAAAGCCAACCAGTCCATGCTGCAAAAGCTGCAATGGCCACAACGTATTAAGATCGCAGATGATCTGGCGATTTTACATCAACTTGATCCAGATCAGATGCTATATTGGCGCGTTGAAATCACACCTGAACGGGTCATACAATTACAACAGCTTCCGATTGAACAGCTTTCCAAGCTTATTATTAATCAGGAACTCTGGTCTCAGCTCAATGAATTACAGCAGCAAACGATTCGAAGCATTCACTTGAAACAATCGCAATTAATGGCTGTGCAACCCGGCCAGTTGATGCGAGGTTATCGTTATATTGCAGCCTGTCATGATCTGGCGGCATTACAGCAGGCTGAGCAGGTGGGCTGTGAAGCGGCTTTGCTCAGTCCTGTACTTGCAACACAAACGCACCCGAATATTTCACCACTAGGCTGGGAACAATTTAAACAGATGGCAGCACAGGTACAGATTCCGGTTTTCGCTTTGGGCGGGCTGAAAACAGAAGATCTGAGCTATGCACAGAGCCAGCATGCTTACGGTATTGCCGGTATACGCAATATCTAGGTAAGCTGCTTTCCATTAGTAAGCATTTAGACAGAGACTAAAGTCCTTTTAAAGCCTGCTGGGCGTTTTGAATTGCTTTGGTATTTTTTTGCTGTTGTGCTGCTTTTAAACGGACCTGCCAAAGCTGTTTCTTCATCGCATTCGATTGCGCATAGCTCAGGCCACGTAATGCAAAAGCATCTGCACGTGCAGGCTGATTTTTGCGGTTCGCAATCATGCCCAGGTACAGATAAGTTTCAGATGCTTGAGGTGCCAGGCGCTGGGCTTGTACCGCTGCTGCTTCGGCCTGAGAAAATTGCTGCTTGGTATAGGCCTGCTGGGTTTGCTGCATGAGGCGCTTGAAGGCAGGCAGATTACGGCCATCATCAAATTTTTGACTTTTGGGCTTTTGCTCGGGAATCACAATTTTCTGGCGTTTGATTTCAGGACGGTCATAAGGGGTAATGACTACGCCGTCCTGTGTCTGTGTTTTAGGCTTTTCTGCCGCAGGCTTGGCAGGAGCAGTCGGCTTTTCTGGTTCTGGAAAGCTTTGGCAGCCCACCAAACTGAGGATGAGCAGGCCAGGGATGATTTTTTGTAACATAAACATAGACTCAATTAATGGCTATAACTTCCACTCGAGATAATACGGGTTTCATTCGCGAGATCGCGTTCTATTTCTGTTTCACTTTCTTGTATATAACGGCTGATATCATCCATCTCGTCCGGATTGGAAGAAGAAGGTTCCGAGTCGATGGTCACTGGTTCCGTCACGTAGCGCGAGAGACCGCAAGGGGTGGCCTGATTCGGTAGCGAATGCTGCGAAATCGGAATATACATGGCACCTTCACAGCCTGGCGCAGACAACAAGCCGGTATAACGATCCAGCCAGTGCCATTGAATTTCATTCGGTTGTGGCAGATTGACCGGCTTCTGACGTAGCTGTTTCATGACATTGACCCAGACTGGAAGTGCACCAGAGGAACCGGTTAGGCCAGTGACTTTGTTGTCATCCAGACCCAGCCAGACCACGGTCATATAATTACCTGAATAGCCGGCAAACCATGAATCACGGCTGTCATTGGTAGTACCTGATTTACCTGCAAGATTCAGGCTGCTTGGCAGGCTGTTATAAGCTGCGCGGCCTGTACCGCTCGACATCACCTGTTGCAGGCCATAATTCAGGGCATAGGCTGATGCCGGATCAATGGTTGGTTGCACACTCAAACTATATCGGTCAAGTATCCGTCCATTGGCATCGACCACAGAACGAATTGACTTGGTTGGATATTTAAAGCCGCCGGTCGCGAAGTTGCCATAAATATTCATGACTTCCATTGGAGACATATCCACCGCGCCTAAATAAATAGACGGATAGGATGGAATATCAGAAGTGACGCCAAATTTTTTCAGATGATTAATAAAGGTAGACAGACCAAATTCTTGTCCTAAACGTACAGTAGACAGGTTGTAGGATTGTGACAGCGCTTGTGACATCGGTACGACACCATGTCCACGGCCACTGTAGTTTTTCGGCGTCCAGGTCTTACCATCACTTTGCACACTAATTTCACTGTCTTCAATCGGACTGGCCCAATGGTAACGATTTGATTCCAGTGCACTCAGGTAAATCACAGGCTTTAATAATGAACCCACCTGACGTTTGGCATCTACTGTACGGTTAAAGCCGGTAAAATCTTGAGTCGAGCCAACTGCTGCAACCAGTTCACCATTTTCCGGATGCGATACCAAAACTGCACCCTGCAAGTCTTTTAAACGACCCGGATTAGATTTGGTTAAACGTGCGACTGTCTGCTTAAAACTGTCCTGAATTCGGGTTTGAGCCAAAGGATCTAGCGTGGTGAAAATACGCAGACCCTGATTGGTCAGGTCAGTTTCCTGATAGTCAGTGCGTAATTGACGACGCACAATATCCAGGAAGTCCGGGAAACGTGCAGGGCCCAAGGTTGGTTTTGAAATCACATTCAATGGACGTGCGGTTTCTTTTTCATATTGTTCTTGGCTTAGATAGCCCATCACCAGCATATTATTCAGGACGATATCACGACGTTTTTTCGCACTTTCAGGATTACGCCATGGGTTATACAAGCTTGGACCTTGTACCAGACCGACTAAAAAAGCCTGCTGGGAAATATTCAGTTCACGCAGTGGCAGACCGAAATAAAACTGGGAAGCCAAGCCATAACCATTAATTGAATAGTTACCATTTTGGCCGAGATTCACTTCATTTAGATAAGCTTCCAGAATTTCATTCTTGTCATAATGTAATTCAACCAGCATGGCCATAAAGGCTTCATTGACTTTACGCTTTAAGGTACGCTCAGGCGTCAAATAGAAATTTTTCACCAGTTGCTGGGTTAAAGTCGAGCCACCCTGACGTTTGCCACCGGTAATATTACTGACAACAGCACGCGCAATACCGCGTGGAGATACGCCATGGTGTTCATAGAATTTACGGTCTTCAGTTGCGATGAGCGCTTCGATCAATGGTTTAGGCACTTTATTCAGTTTGATCAGTACCCGGTCTTCGTTATGCTGTGGATAAATTCCACCAATCAATAAGGGTTCCAGTCGGGCAATACCGCTAGAAGATGGCTTGGTGGCGCTAACCTCAGTCACTTGATTAGCACTAAAACTCACTTTCAGAACTTGTTCCGGTTCAACCCGATCACCAAAATCAAAGCCACGGGTATGTACATATAAAGTATTTCCCGTAGTGACAAAATTGCCCGACTTGGCATAACTATCCGAGTTTTTATAACCGAGTAATTTTAATTCTTGTTGGAAATCCTGCTGACTGACTGGGGCATTGACGTACACTTCCATTGGACGTGCGAAGACTTTCGCCGGAATGTCCCAGCGTTGACCTTCAAATTTTTCGCGTACAATATTATCTAATTTAATCAGGTAAATACTAAATACGACAAAGATGGAAATGACTAAAATCGAGAAAATTAAGGCAAAAAACCCCATGCCACGTTCAGATTTCATAAATACTTATAAGATCCTGTGAAATTGTGCTAATCATGCGAAGCTTTTAATCATTTTGCAATATTTAATCAATAAATGCGCTTAAAATTAAAATCAAAGCCCACAATTTCTCCTTAATTCAAATATATTTCAAATAATTTGCGACGAGCTAGCATCCTGTTATAAATTATCATCCAGGTATAGCTTAATGCTATGATATGCAAGATCCGTAGCGGAGCGACGACACTGGTGCAAATTTCCCATAAAACCTTTCGAAATATCGGGTTAATAGGACGTCCTGATAAATCATCGGTGGTTGAAACCTTATGTCTTATTCATGATCATCTTCTGAATTTAGGCTTACATCCTGTTTTTGATGCAGCGACAGCTGAACTCGTTCCATATAACAATACCCAAACTGTCAGTCGTGCTTTACTTGGTGAAGTCGTTGATCTGGTCATTGTGGTAGGAGGGGATGGTTCGCTTTTGCATGCAGCACGCGCACTGGTCAAGTACAATACTCCTGTGATCGGCGTTAACCGGGGGCGTCTGGGATTCTTAACCGACATTAAGCCAACCGAAGTCATCTTTAAGTTGGATCAGGTGTTAAAAGGTGATTTTCAGACTGAGCGACGTTTTTTACTCGAAGTCGAAATTCGCTCCAAAGGCGAAGTGATTTACGATGCGATTGCACTGAACGATGTGGTACTGCATTCAGGAAAATCGGTGCATATGATCGATTTTGAACTGAATATTGACGGACAGTATGTCTATCGTCAGCACAGTGATGGCCTGATTGTATCGACGCCGACCGGCTCTACGGCTTATGCACTTTCTGGGGGCGGGCCAATTGTCCATCCAAGTATGGATGCGATTGCGCTGGTGCCGATGCATCCGCATACCTTGTCTTCACGCCCGATTGTGGTCGGTGGACACAGCGAAATTAAATTACTGATTCGTGAAAATCGCGTACTGCCGATGGTCAGTGCGGATGGACAACACAGTGTGTCTTTGAATGTTGGCGATAGCGTCCATATTCGCAAGCATCCCTTTAAACTGAATCTTCTGCATCCACCGGGCTATGACTTTTATAATGCCTGTCGAACCAAACTGGGGTGGAATCAGGACTTTGATTATTTTAAGCAGGATTAAATCATGAATATTGAACAAATGCTTGCCGTACTCAATCCTGAGATTGTTGAACGCCTAAGAACAGCAATTGAAATTGGAAAGTGGCCAAATGGTGTAGCCCTAACTCAGGAACAACGCCAGACTTGTATGCAGGCAGTCTATGCCTGGGAAATGAAAAACTTGCCTGAAAATGAGCGCAGCGGTTTTATCGATCGCGGTACTAAAGAAGAAGGCGAGGAATGTGATGATGATCATCACAAGAATGAACCGGAATTCAAGCCAATCCGTTTTGTTTAAGCACTGACGTCGAGTCAGTCGAGAGATATTTAAAAAAGCATTGTTCAATGAAGGAACAATGCTTTTTTTCTACACATTTCAAAGTTTAAACGGTGTGGCGATTCGCCCATAATTCTTTGGCTTTTTGCATCGCAGCTTCATAGCTTTCACATGCACCCATGCTATACAATGCAATGCCCATGGTTTCCGTAACCGCAATCGCGCCATATTCATGGCTTTGCTGACCGTCCCATACTGCTTTAAATAAGGCCAGATCCAGTTCTTCCTCAACCGGACTACGATTGTCAGTTAGTTTCGGTAGTTCATAATCGTACAGTTCGCCATCTTTAATACCGCAGATCAAAGTTTTGGCATCCGGATTACGCTCAAATTCGCCCCCTTCACCTTTAATCACCGCACTATTTTTATAACCTAAGCGGAAAGCCGCCTGTTGGTGCGAACCCCGATACGCCGGATGGAAAATTGCTTGCAGCGTTGCTTTGGCATTAAACGGGTTAATTAAACGAGCCAGCGTATGAATCGGGGAGCGCAGTCCCATTACATTTCGTAGGCCAATCAGATCTGCCAGAATCGGAGAAATCACCTCTAACGGGATATAGGCAAAATGTCGTTGCTGTAATTGCTGCTCCACTTCATCATCATTTTGACAGATTGGATAGCCTAAGTAAGTCAACACCTGTTCGGTATAAACCCGGTTCATGGTATGACCAGCGGCACCATGCATCACAATAGTATAACCATGCTTGGCCAACGTCAGTGCTGCCAGAATAAACCATGGATAATGCTTGCGCTTGCCTGCATAAGAGGACCAGTCCAGATCGACATCCAGCTGCTTAAAGTCAAGCTGGTCGCGTGTGGCCTGAACAAAACCGGCTAACTCATCTACAGACTCTTCTTTGACCCGCAATAACATCAAGAACGCCCCTAGCTGCACATCGAGCACTTCATCTCTCAGAATCATGCTAAAGGCTTGATAGGCTTCATTATAGCTGAGGGAGCGGGCGCCATTTTTTCCTTTCCCCACGATGCGTACATATTGGGCAAAGGGATGTTCGAAATCTTTATAAATATTTCTTTTGGTATTCATAACTTATACAGCTTGCAGCAAATATTGGGGTCAATGAGGAGGGTCTAAAATTAACAAAGCTTTCAGTATACGGAAAACAGGCATTGAAATCTGATTATCGACTAATGTCTAATTCAATGCGAGCAAAAAGCAGGCAATTGCATAAGACTTTATGCACATTTAATGGGATTTTTCAGTAAAATTCAGACAATTTTTAGAGTTTGTTTAAGTTTTCTTAATCTCTTTCTCCCATTTAATACTTTGGTCTGATGCTGCGCGTCAGATTGAATGCGTGGCTGATTTTCATTTTGAACATTCTCTTGAGCCTATTGAGATTTGATCCAGTTCATCTTCAGAGCAGATGAACAGATCAGTGCATTTCTCAAAATGGTCTTTTTATTTTCAGATATCGTTCAAGTAGATTTATTATGGCGAAAAAACCGATTTATAAGTCACTGTATTTTCAGGTGATTGTGGCTATTATTGCAGGTATTCTGGTCGGGCATTTCTCGCCGAGTGGTACGCAAATTATCAATGGTGTAGAACAGTATGTTCCTGGCTTGGGTGAACAGCTTAAACCGCTGGGTGATGCATTTATCCGCCTGATCAAAATGATCATCGCACCGGTGATTTTCTGTACCGTGGTCAGCGGTATTGCGGGTATGGAAAGCATGAAATCAGTGGGTAAAACTGGTGGTGTTGCTTTACTTTACTTCGAAATCGTCTCCACGATTGCGTTGGTCATCGGTCTGGTGGTGATTAACATCGTCAAGCCAGGTGTAGGCATGAACGTTGATCCTGCATCACTGGATACCACGGGCATCAGCAAATATGTCGCTACAGGTGAGTCACAGTCGACGATCGACTTCCTGATGAATATCATTCCAAATACGGTGGTAGGCGCATTTGCGGAAGGCGAAATTCTACAGGTTCTGTTGTTCGCGATCATTTTTGGTTTCGCGCTGCATAAGCTGGGTGATCAAGGCAAGCCAGTCCTGAAACTCATCGACCAGATTTCACATGTATTCTTCAATATTGTGAACATGATAATGAAACTGGCGCCAATCGGTGCATTTGGTGCGATGGCCTTTACCATTGGTAAATATGGTATTGGTTCGCTTGCTCAGCTGGCACAGTTGATCATTTGTTTCTATATCACCTGCGTACTGTTTATTTTCATCGTATTGGGTTCAATTGCGCGTTTTGCGGGTTTCAGTATCATGAAGATGATTCGCCTGATCCGTGAAGAACTGCTGATTGTACTGGGTACTTCTTCTTCAGAATCAGTATTGCCACGTATGTTGAAAAAACTGGAACTTGCTGGTGCTGAAAAATCAGTGGTAGGTCTGGTGATTCCAACCGGTTATTCATTTAACCTGGATGGAACTTCAATCTATTTGACCATGGCTGCGATCTTTATTGCGCAGGCGACCAATACACAACTTGATTTGTCTCATCAGATTACCCTTCTTCTGGTACTGTTGATTTCATCTAAAGGTGCGGCAGGTGTCACGGGTTCTGGCTTTATTGTGATGGCAGCAACCTTGGCTGCTGTGGGTAATATTCCTGTTGCAGGTCTGGCCTTGATTCTCGGTATTGACCGTTTCATGTCTGAAGCGCGTGCCTTGACCAATCTGGTGGGTAACTCTTTGGCGACTTTGGTTGTTGCAAAATGGGTAGGCCAGCTCGATATGGACAAGCTGAACTATGCATTGGCAAATCCATCAGAAATTGATGAAAAAATGGCGCAAGAAGGCAATAACGCCCATTAATTCTAATGTTTGAAAGAAAAAGGAAGCTTCGGCTCACTGCTGTCCCATAGTTTGCTTTAAATAAAAAAAACCTGAGTCCTAACAGTTAAAATATGAGTGCAAACAAACACTTTAACGACCAGGATTCAGGTTTTGTCACATCAGAATACCGTATTTCATG
>NZ_VOYD01000037.1:0-16200 GCF_013420435.1 Acinetobacter sp. YH01008 | reverse complement strand
CTTTTTTAGCGTTGGTGCACTGTCTATAACTGTCTTTAAATCCATAAATAGGTGTCCACTTAAATTTAAGTGGACACTATCGCGGTATTAATGAGTTAGAAAAAGTGGGGTTCAGCGGACGCTTACTGTGTTCATAAAAAAAGATTAAGTCTTTTTCTCTGCCATAATTATTGCCAGAACCAAATGTAGCTACTACGTACAAAAAACCAAACTTTTCTAATTCAGATGCTGAAAAGTTACATTCATTATTCTTAAGGTGGTAATCCTTCTTGGATTTGTTCATTTCAAATGATAAGTAGGCTTTTTATAACCCTTCTAATAAAAACGATGTAAATTGAGGAATAATATGAGCATATCTTAAAAAAAGTTTCACGATTTATTTCTTTTGCATCATATAAAAGAGCTAAACGAGCGAGCATTTTAGATTGATGTATTAAATAGGCTTTATCTAAAGCATTGAGTAATTCACCACCTATTTCTAAGTTATTTTGATCCTTGAAGATTTTCAGTAATGTTCCTGATGCTAACTTTTCACCTTCTTTTATAAATTCCAGGATATTTTTCAGTTTTTGCTTTTCGTTATAGTTCCTAAAAACTTGATAAATAGCTAAACCTGATGATGCTATTGGAAAAGCTTTTAAAATTTCTTGAAAAATAGTATCAGTCGTTTCTAAAACTGTATTATCAAAATAGTTTTCTGCTGTTTGAATGATATTAGATTTTATTTGACTCATGATAAATTTTCTTTTTTCAAATATATAGATAATGTACTACACACCTGAAAATTTGAAATTTATATTTTTTAACATCACCTTAAAACAGTAAGCGTCCGCTGAACACACCTTATGAATTCATCCTATAAGCCTTAATTTAGTCCCCACTTAGAAACAAGTGGGGACTTAAATTTATGACTACAAATCATCAGACATCCATCGCATCTCTTGCGAAAAAACGAAGAACATACAGTGCTGAATTTAAACAGCAGATCGTTCAGGCTTGTAAAGCACCGGACGTTTCAATTGCTTCAGTCGCTTTGCAACATGGATTGAATACAAATCTTGTATCCAAATGGATTCGCTTAATTGATGCTAAGCCAGGGAGTGATCGCTCACCACTACCGAATAAACCTGCATTTATTGCCTTATCTTGCTCTGCACCATTAGATCCTACTCCTACTGACATGTTAAAAGTTCAAATTACTTTACCCCACTCAAAAGCAGAAATTGGCTTGAAATGGCAAGTATCAGAAATACCTGCCTTGGCAGAATTACTCAAGGTGCTGGCAACATGATCCGTATCGATGAAATCTGGCTTTCTACCCAACCTCTGGATATGCGAGCAGGGATGGATACTGTCATGGCTCAGGTGGTGAGAGCCTTTGGCTACATTAAACCGCATTGTGCTTACCTGTTCTGTAATAAACGTGGCCATCGCATGAAAGTGCTGGTACATGATGGACTGGGCATCTGGCTGTGTGCCCGGCGGCTGGAACAGGGAAAATTCCACTGGGCTCAAGTTCACCAAGGTGAAACCGTGGCCCTCAGCCCGGAACAGTTACAGGCATTAATCCAAGGTTTGCCCTGGCAGAGAATTGGACGACAGCAGGTGGTGACGATGCTTTAAACCAGGCTGTTCCATTCTGCTATTCTCCAAACGTTCTATTTCATTCTTCTCATGACCTCAGGCATACTGCGGTCATGAATACGCTGCCTGACTTAAGCCAACTGACCCATGAACAACTGCTGGAATTCACCAGGCAGTTGGCGATGCAGCATCAGTCTCTGGCACAATCAAACCAGCAATTAGATGCCAGAGTTCAACATCTTGAAGTCACCAATCAGCAATTAGATTCTAAAGTTCAACATCTTTCTATTCTCAATCAAAAATACGAGCATGAACTGGCGCTGTTTAAACAGCATAAATTCGGCAGTAAAAACGAACATCTCACCGCAAAACAAATCCATCTGTGGGACGAAGCGGTCGAAGAAGATATCGCAGCCGTTGATCTGGAATTAGAACGATTAAATGCAGATAAAACCGATGCAGCGACACAGAAAGCCAAAACCAATAAACCTAAACGTCGACTGCTGCCAGATCATCTACACACCATCCGTATTGAGCATGAACCTGCATCAACCCAATGCAGTTGTGGCTGCCAGTTACGTCGTATCGGCGAAGATATCAGTGAAAAACTGCATTTCAGACCGGCACAGTTCTACAAGGAACAGCATGTTCGTGGCAAATGGGTCTGTGATCAGTGTGACACCCTGACTCAGCAAGCGATGCCTGCCTATGTGATTGATAAAGGCATTGCTTCACCTGAACTGCTCAGCCATGTGCTGGTATCGAAGTATGCCGATCATTTGCCGCTGTACCGTCAGCGCCTGATCTATCAGCGGGCTGGCATTGATCTGTCCAGATCCACTTTATCTGACTGGATTGGTCGCTGCGGTGTGGAACTGGAGCCTCTGGCTAATGCCTTAAAAGAGGTGGTGCTGCAACAGCAGGTGCTGCATGCAGATGAAACACCAGTCACCATTATGCGGATGGGTGAGAATGAGAAAAAACCGAAGAAAGGTTATGTCTGGGCCTATGCCACCACACAGTACAATCCAGTTCAGGCGGTGATCTATGACTTTCAGGATAGTCGTTCAGGTCAGCATGCTGAAGCGTTCCTGAAAGACTGGCAGGGCCATCTGGTCTGTGATGATTACAGCGGTTATAAAGCACGCTTTAAATCAGGTCAGGTCATTGAGGTGGGCTGCATGGCGCATGCGCGTCGTAAATTCCATGAACTGCATGTGACCAAAAAAAGTCAGGTCGCTGAACAGGCATTAGTGCTGATTCAGAAACTGTATGCCATAGAAGCAGAACTCAGGAAAAAGACCGATGGTACAGCAGAACAGCGCCGCGAATACCGACAACAGCATAGTCAACCGGTGATGCAACAACTGTATGAATGGCTCAACCAACATCAACTGACTGTGCCATCGAGTTCTCCAACCGCCAAGGCGATCAATTACACTCTGAAGCGTTGGCCAGCTTTAAGCCGCTATCTGGATGATGGCAATCTACCGATTTGCAATAACTGGGTGGAAAACCAGATGCGCCCCTGGGCGTTGGGACGTAAGAACTGGTTATTTGCAGGTTCGCTGCGCAGCGGTCAGCGAGCAGCCAATATTATGACATTAATCCAGTCAGCAAAGCTGAATGGGCTGGATCCCTATGCCTATTTAAGTGATGTGCTGAAAAGGTTGCCGACACATAAAGTGACTCAGATTGAAGAATTGCTACCACACCGCTGGAAACCTAAATCGAATTAAAAAATAGGCATGGGGTTCAGCGGACGCTTACTTAAAACAGCTGATTTAGATTATTTGTTTTAGCTTAGAATTTTTGCAAGTATTGATCTTGAGAGTGTTAGTTTTACATTTCCGATTCTTAAATAAATTTCATTTTGTACCACTCGATATAACTTTTACCTGCTCTCAGTAATGTTTTGAACCAATCTGTAAGCAGACACACGCGATAAAAAAATCAGTGATAAGTTAAATAATTCGAATAGATACACGCTTGTTATCACTTAATGCGATAGAAGTGTAGAACAGGCAAAACTTATAATTGAAAAAGGGAAAATTATGGCTTATCAATCTATTAATCCATTTACTAATCAAAAATTGAAAGACTACCCATCCCATAGCGATCAAGATATTCAAAATGCCCTCGATACAGCAGAAAAAATCCTAAAGTCAGACTGGGCTCAACAGGTCGATACCCGTATTGAAGTACTTCGTAAACTGGCCAGCAATATGCGAGAGCAAAAGTCTGAACTGGCTAAGCTCATGACGCTGGATATGGGGAAACTGATCAAGCAGGGTGAAGGTGAAATCGAAACCTGTGCCAAAATCGCCGAATACTATGCTGATCATGCCAAAGAATTTTTAGCGCCCGTGTCCTATGAAACGGAACTGGGTGAGGCCTGGGTTGAGCATCATCCATTGGGTATTATCATGGCGGTAGAACCGTGGAATTTCCCATTTTATCAACTGATGCGGGTATTTGCACCGAACTGTGCCATTGGTAATCCGGTTCTGGCAAAACATGCCGGCATTGTGCCGCAATGTGCTGAAGCCTTTGAGCAACTGGTCTTGGATGCAGGCGCACCCAAAGGTGTCTGGACCAATCTGTTTATCAGCAGTGATCAGGTCGCTGAAGTAATTGCAGACAAGCGTGTGCGTGGTGTGGCACTCACAGGTTCAGAAGGTGCGGGCAGTGCAGTCGCTGAACAGGCGGGCAAACATCTTAAAAAATCAACGCTGGAACTGGGCGGTAATGATGTATTTATCGTACTCGATGATGCAGATCTCGAACGCGCAATTAAATTAGGCTGTCAGGCGCGAGTCAATAATGCCGGCCAAGTCTGTACGGCGGCGAAACGATTTATCCTGCATGAAAAAATTGCCGAACAGTTTAAAGCTGGCATGCTCAAAGCCTTCGAACAATTAAAACTCGGTGATCCGCTTGATCCGGAAACCACGCTAGGGCCGCTGTCTTCCAAAGATGCCTTGGAAAAGCTCACCAAACAAGTCGAAAAAGCCGTAGCGCAAGGTGCAACTGTAGTTACTGGTGCTAAAGCCATAGAACATCAAGGCAATTTCTATGCACCGACCATTCTGGAAAATATCACGCGTGAAAATGAAGCCTGGTATGAAGAATTCTTTGGTCCAGTGGCGCAAATCTATGTTGCAAAAGATGATGATGAAATTGTCGAAATTGCCAATGATTCTAACTATGGTCTGGGCGGCGTGATCCATGCGCAAGATATTAAGCGCGCTAAACAACTGGCGTCACGGGTGGAAACCGGTATGATCTGGATCAACTGGTTTACCGATACCACGCCGGAATTACCATTTGGCGGGATGAAGAACTCCGGTTATGGCCATGAACTCTCGATTGATGGTTTCAAAGAATTTGTGCAAAAGAAACTGGTCGTGGTCAAAAGCCCGAAGAAATAAAATATTGACTCGACAAAGAAGCCACTATTCAGTGGCTTCTTTGTTCTGGATATTCTTCGCGTTGACCACCGTCATAGCTAGCAAAACGAGGTCGTTCTCGTGGAAATGATGGTTCAGCGTTTGGCCAAGGCCAAGCACCAAACTGGGTGTCACGATAACGGCGAAAAGCAGCATCCAGTTCCTGCGGAGTATTTAACACAAAGGGCCCGCGCATCGCCACGGGTGCACCAATCGGTTCACCTTCTAGCCATAAAATATGTGATTCCAGTAAACCACCTTTGAGATGAATATCCTGATCTGGTTTGAGTTCTATCAGATGCTTGACCTGTATTTTCTGTCCTTCCAGCTCCAGACTTTTGCCTTGGTAGAAATAACAAAAACGCGTCGCGCTCGCAGTACTTGCCGGAATAATCAGCTCTGCCTCAGGCGCAAGTGTGATCAGGTAAATATTGACCCTGTTTTCAGCAGGTGCTGCCCAAGAATGGGGTGGACGATCCAGTGCTTCGGTATCTTTAAACTGCCCTGAAATGACCCGAATATCCGCTTTAGGTCCGGCTGCATTGGCTGAAAATACATGCGGAATCTGTTCACGCCACAACATTTTATAATCGGCCGGCTGCTTTTTCTGTTCCGGTGAGGAATTCAGCCAGATTTGAAACAGCTCCAGAGGATTATCCTGATCTTGATGAACTAAGGGAAACATTTCGCAGTGCTGTACCCCATTGCCGGTGGTCAGCCATTGCACATCACCTGCGGCATAACGTCCCGAGTTTCCGAGCGAGTCAAAATGGTCGACATAACCGCGCTCGACAATGGTAATGGTTTCAAAACCGGTATGCGGATGCTCCGGAAAGCCGGGAATTTGCTCGCCATAATACATGTCATATTCATGCTGATACGGCGGTGTAACTGGCCCTAATTGGGCATTGCCTTGTGGATAATGATCCTGATGGTGAACAGTAAAAATAAAGGGATCTTTCAGGTCAAGTCGGGATTCGACCGGAACAACAGAATACAGCACTGAATTCGACATGATTGAACTCCTGATTATTTTATTAGATATAAGCTTTTAATTTAAATTAGTTTTTATAATAAATCACAGTGTAAAGCAGATAAGGCGATTGAGGAAGATGCTTTCCGATCTATCGCCTTAGATGAAGGTTTAGGTATTTTCCTGTTCAGTCGTACTGTCTGATTTTTGCTCTGGATTCTGGATCAGCAGCCCCGCCAGTTTGATCATTTCAGCTTGCACATTGACCATCTGCGATTCAATTTTTTTCAGGTCGATCTGGCTTAAATCCATGTCACCATTCAACAGCGGTGAGGCCAAGACTTGCTGATTGGCACTCATGATATTGCTGCGGATCTGGTCAATTTCCTGACTTTTTAAGTTCAGGTTGCCGAGTACCTGATTAAAGCTGTTGAGTTGCTGTTGTAACTGGGTTGCGGTGGACTGCAGTTGCTGAGTATCCTTGGCTTCTACTGCACTTTGTAGCTCAGTCTGAGTCTGCTTCAACTGTTCCACATAACTGCCTGCTTTCAGCTGTAAGTCAGCCACATCACGAACCATATAAAACATATTGCCCGATCTAAGCTCAGTTGGTGCGGTAGCGCCAGTTTGCGGCTGGCTGGCAGTGTCAAGATCGGAACTACGAGTTTCCGCTTGCTCAGTGGGTGCTTCAACTGCCTGTTCACATCCCATCAGTAAAATCCCTGAGCTAAATAATGCAAAAGGAAGAACGGCATTGGCAAGAATCTTGGACATGGAATCAGGGTCTCGGTGCAGGTGGAAATATTTCATGATTTAATATAGGGACAAACTATGGAGATAAAAAAGATTGTTGCAAAGTTATAACAAATTTACTGAAGCGCAGACCGTCTTCGATTAAAAATGCTTAAAAAATAAAGATAAAACTCACGTTTTCAACTCAATAAATTGTTTGGGCTGTAATGATGTTAAGAAACGGAGAGTTCTGGATATGCATGCTTACATTCTCCCTATTCACTTGATCCAGTACGGGTTTCTCATACGCGTAGAATGCATTTGATATAGAAAATACGCTTGCTTTTACTCAATGGTTTATTGCTTCAAGTGTATTGTTAATCTAACCGAGGATTATTGCAGATTAGGCCTGTTAGATTGATGAACAGGCGACGAACTATAGCCAAAAATAAAAGTTGAGGGCGACTTATAGATAGGATTTATATGAATCATTATGTATTTAACTCGCTGTGTTTAAATTACAAAGTAAGTATCTATTGGGTAAATACATACTTACTTTGCGATTAGCAATTATTTGGCCAGTTCGGCATTTACCGCATCCACAATTCGCGGATCATCTGCAGTAATGTCAGGCGCAAAACGTGCAACCACTTCGCCATTCTTATTGATCAGAAATTTCTCAAAGTTCCATAACACTTCAGGCGGTTGGTTTGGAGTCAGGCCATAATCGACCAGATCTTTCCACCACGGGCCTTCACCGATCCGCTCTGGTACAGCTTGAGTCAGCGTGGTATAGAGCGGATGCTTGTCTTCGCCCGCCACAGAAATTTTAGCAAAGAGCGGGAAGTCAACCTGATAATTGATAGAGCAGAATTCCTGAATCTCTGCTTCGCTACCTGGTTCCTGCTCCAGAAAGTTATTGGCAGGGAAGCCCAGAATTTCCAGACCTTGCGTTTTTTTGTCTTTATACAGCTTTTGCAAACCTTCATATTGCGGAGTTAGACCACATTTCGATGCCACGTTCACCACAAGCAATACCTTGCCCTGATACTGGTTTAAGGTGGTTTCTGGGCCTTGAATGGTTTTGACTGGAATGTCATATACAGAGCGAGTCATTAGATTTCCTGTTTATTCAGACTGAATCGTCTTTGTTTTAACGGGTATTTAGATTCAATACAAGTAACAGCAGCTGAAGCAGGAGGCTTAAATCGGTAAATTGCCTGAATATCATGTGAAAAATCTATTATGCTAGGGTGCGCAAATAGCAATCGCTAAATAACAAGACAAGCGACACATGGATGAGGGTATGACACAGCAGCACAAAGCAGTCTGGTGGGCGATGGTATTGCCATTGGCCGCAGTTTTTATTTGGTCCTTAAACATGACAGTGACACGTTATGTGGCGGATTATATTTCTCCCATCAGTATCAGTTTTTACCGCTGGGTACTGGCACTGCTGATTTTAAGCCCATTTCTGTTGCCCAAGGTCAAAGCGGCCTGGCCGGAAATTCGACCACATCTTGGACACTTTGCAGTTTTGAGTGCCTTGGGGATGGTGCTGTATCAAGGATTGGCCTATAGCTCTGCACACTTTACCACTGCGACCAATATGGGGCTGATCAATGCCTTTATTCCTATTTTTACCATTATTGTGGGTATTTTTGTCTTAAAAATTCGCCCGACACAGGCTGCGGTACTGGGGAGTCTGCTGTCTTTTATTGGGCTGATGTATGTCATGGCCCAAGGGCAGGGGCTGCATTTCTTGACGGTGGGCGACAGTTATATCGGTGATTTGCTGATGCTGATCGCAGTATTTTTCTATGCCTGCTATGGCGTCTTGCTGAAAAAATGGCAGATTCAGATTCCACTGTTGCTGAGTCTGTATATCCAGATTTTTATGGCCTGTCTCTATCATATTCCATTGGTACTTTACTTCGGTCTGGACAGTATCAATAGCCATAATGCAGCCAGTATTGTTTATGCCGGAATTTTTCCTTCTATTTTAGCCCCGTTTTTTTGGATGATGGCGGTACAGCAACTCGGTCCAAATCGTAGCAGTATTTTTATGAATCTGATGCCGGTTTTTACCGCGATAGTCGCCTATCTCTGGTTAGGTGAAGCCTGGACCATGTATCACAGTATTGGAGGTGGTATCATTTTACTGGGAATTATATGGGCACAATATCCGGGAAGAGCAAAGTGATAAGCTAAGGAACAGTTTATCAAGATATTAATTGTTTGAATATTAAGCAAGCAATCAAGGTTTTTTAATTGAAATAGCCTGTTAAATCCCAATTTTTAAATGTGAAAATAAATATAAAAATCTTAATTTATTTTAAAACTGGAATAGAAAGAGCAAGATAGTTTGAATTTTGGTTAAAAGTTGCCTAGTATTAATAGAAAATATGTATTAATTGAGTTTTTTATTGTACTTGTCGTTGCACTAATTTTCTCTCATAATGCATCCATCGAGAATGATTAAACATATTTTTCCTTGTTTTATCAAACTCCCAGAGATTTCTGAACCCTCTGGATGTGATTTATGCACATCCTTTTTTATGCTCAACCATCCCTATATGGTTGAGCTTTTTTTTGTCTTAAAACTTTAGTCGAGCTTGAATATCTGAGTCGACTGAGAACCAACTTAGTCGCGAATAATCGCCCCACTGACGGCGTCAATAATCCGGCTCGGTTGCTGGCTTAACCCTAAGTCACCATTCAGATAATTCAGATTCTGATCAAAGTAGCGAATCGCATCTTGCAGTGAACGTGCCGGTTCCAATCCTGCAGGATTGGCACTGGTAGACACAATAAAACCGCCAAAGGCCTGACACAGTGCCATACAGAGTGGATGGTTGGTAACGCGAACCGCCACTTTGGGATGATCGCCCTTAATCCAGGCCGGAATCTCCTGATGCGCGGGAAGCAGCCAGGTAATGGCGCGTTCAGCGGGTCTGTCATTGCTCCAGGATTCAATCACTTGTTCACGCATTTCTGTAGTTAAATCTTGCAGCAGATGTTCCACCTGTGAAATATGCGCTGCCAATAGAATCACCCCTTTTTCAATCGGGCGCTGTTTCAATTTTAAAATCTGATGAAATGCCTGTTCATTATAAGGGTCGCAACCCAAGCCCCAAACAGCCTCTGTAGGATATGCCAAGACTTGTCCGTCTTTAAGACATGCTGCTGCTTCAGCAACAGAGGTAGTAATCATGTGAATACCTTATACAAAACAACAAAGCCCTATTGTGAACTTTATTTCAGTGGACGACAACGCTGATACATGCCCGCTTGTTGAGTACTCAAGCCGAGCAGCTCAAGTTCCATCAATTGACTGGTCAAGGAAGATACTTCCTGTTGTAAATGAAAACTGAGCTGATCCAGACTCTGCCCGACCCAATCGAGTTGATTATAAAGATGAATTAAATGGGGCGGGATAGTACGTTCTTGCTCAGGATAAGTATCTTTTTTGAAGTGATTTGCATTCGCTTGCCACTGTGTTGCTAGGGCTAAATCCTCAATCACTTGCTGTGGATGGTCAATTAAAATCGCACCTTCACGAATCAGTTGATGACAACCTTGATGATGTTCACTGTAAATATGCCCCGGAATTGCAAATATGTTCTTGCCTTGTTCCGCTGCCCATTGTGCCGTAAGCAATGAACCACTTTTTAAAGCAGCTTCTGCCACAATCACCCCAAGACTTAAGCCGCTGACAATTCGGTTGCGCCGTGGAAAATGCTGCTGCAAGGGTGGGGTAAAAGGCAAAAACTCAGTAATAACTGTACCACCGTGGTTAATCATTTGCTGACGTAGTGCTTGATGTACAGCAGGATAGGTCTGTTCGATCCCTGTACCCATCACTGCAATCGTTCGTCGATGTTGTAGCGCAGCCCGATGTGCTGCTTCATCAATCCCTTGTGCCAAGCCACTATTAATATAAAAACCTTGCTCACTCAGATAAAAGGCAAAGTCATAGGCGACTTGCTGTCCGTGCGGACTTGGCTTGCGACTGCCAACAATCGCAATTTGTGGCTGGAGTAACTGATCTGCATGTCCCTGCCCGAACAGAATCGGCGGCTTATGCTCATAATGACTCAGTTGTTGTGGATATTCAGCATCTGTATGCAAAAGCACAAAATCACTGTGCAACTGAATCTGTTCTAGACTGTGTTGAAAATGGGTTTGAGATTCGCTGCTTTGAAAGTCTTTCAGGCGTTGAATATGATTTTTATGAAGGCCGAGCTTTTGCCAGGTCTCGATTTGAGAACAATGGACTGCATCTGCAAGATCTGCATAATGCCGACTGATTTTATAAAAGCTGGTGAGGGAATGTTGCACCAAATACCACAGCGTGATGGCATTGATTTGTGATGTCGACAATCTGTTCAACATAGTGAGACCTATTTTTGCGTCTTCTTATTATTGGTATGAATGAAAATAAGTGAGATGATGCTGATCTATCAACATCATCTCACTTTGCAACCTTAGTCTTCTAACAAAGGAGGCTGAATGCCGGCACCCACTTTAATTGGAAGCTCGCTATCCAGCACATAGGCATAGCTCAATTGATCGAAGGCTTTAAAGACCATCACCTGACCAATACGCTCACCTGGCAATTGCACCCGTTCTTTAGTCTTCGGATCAGTCACCACTTCACCTTTCTGGTTTACGCTAAAGACATGACCTGTCTGAACGCCATGTGCCGTACCACGGTCAAGGGTGACGACACTATGACGTGCTGCAGTACCAATCGACCCCAATACACGCACAATCTGACCACCAGGCACAATACTTTCTGCATTGGTTGGGTAGAACAGCGTCGGTAACATCGGGTCGTATTCAGCGAGTACGCGGTCACCGCGACGCACCTCCGCGTTATAACTGTCAGTCAGCTCCAGTGTGGTTACCTCACCTTCACTACGTACCGCAATACCAGATGCCACCTGTTGCAGCTCGAGTGCAGCAGTATATTTCTTGCCATTCGCATCGGTAAATACATAAGGCTCAGCTTCACGATAAACGGCATAGCGTTGACCAACGACCAGACCGTTACCACGTACATAGACTTTCTGGCCTTTGCCCGCCAGTACGCGCTGATCTGCAGTTCCAAGAATGTATGGGGTGCCTTGAACTGAATCAGGCGCCATCAGGGTATAGCGCTCTAGCCACTGTTTGATATGTTCTAGTGGAATCACTGGAATGGTATTGTTTAAAGATTCAACCCGAATCTGAGGTTGCAGAGAGGTGCTGCCCAGATAGCGGCTGATAATACCGTCACAACCATCACCTTCATCTTTGCCAATAATCGGACGGCCCTGGTAATCACACATCAACAGGCGATCGCCCGGGAAAATCCAATGTGGATTTTTCACATGCTTGTTGCTGGCCCAGATTTCAGGCCAACGCACCGGGTTTTTCAAAAAGCGTTTTGAGATGTCCCAGAGGGTATCGCCTTTTTTGACCACATAAATATTGGGTGCACTGGCTTTTAATGCCGGCGGATTGACATTACGTGCAGGTGCGGCCTCGGCAGAATGAATAGTCCCCATACCGACACCGACACAAACGGCGAGTGCCAGCATCTGATTTTTAAACCCCAAGGCACTAAAAAATGGCATGCCCTTCAAAACCTTTTTCATTATCATAATTCCTAAAATTATGTGCGTAGTTGCGTTATAATAACGATCTTACACACATTTTTTGATGAAGCATTCCCTTCATTTGGTTTTTTGATCAATGGCATAATTGAGGACGCAGTATGGCCTTATTACCTATTTTAAGTTTCCCGGATCCCCGTCTTCGTACCATTGCACAACCTGTCGAAGATGTGACTGATGAAATTCGTCAGCTCGCTGCAGATATGTTTGAAACCATGTATGAAGCACCAGGTATCGGACTTGCCGCGACTCAGGTGGATCGTCATATTCAGCTGATTGTTATGGATCTGTCTGAAAATAAAGATCAACCGATGGTGTTTATTAACCCCAAAATTACACCATTGACTGAAGAAACGCAGCCCTACGAAGAAGGCTGTCTATCAGTTCCTCAAATATACGATAAAGTTGACCGTCCGTCACGTGTAAAAATCGAGGCAATTAATCTGGAAGGTCAAGCATTTGAACTCGAAGCTGACGGACTTCTCGCTGTGTGTATTCAACATGAAATGGATCACTTAAGTGGCAAATTATTTGTTGATTATTTATCGCCATTAAAACGTCAACGTGCACGTGAAAAAGTAGAAAAACTGGTACGCCAGCGTAATAAAGACAAGGTGGCAGTTAAACGCTAGGATATTTTTTTAATTTATTTTAATGATCCAACAAAGCCCAATTCTGATTGGGCTTTGTTATAATCGACATGAGCATATTTTAGGAGTGGCCTGTGTTTTTACGCGCGGGGCTGCTATTTGCATTTGCAGCTGTGTTTCTACAGATTGCTGTATTTTTACAGCCTTTGTTACCGACGCAATATCAGGTTGCTCCGGTCTGCGAAACCATCACGCGTGCGCTTCTTATCGCGACAGACGTTCATACACAGCATAGTGCCAGTGAACATCACCATTTCAAAGTCCAATCTGGTCATATTCAGCATGATCATCATGATGCCAATCATCAGTGTCAATACTGTACGGTTTATGCCAATTTAGTCTTACCGCCGGATCTGGATATCAAACAGGTACTTGACCGGATTCAGGTACGTTTAATTGCTTATCAAAAAACCTTTAAGCATGTCTGGTTTGTCCTTCAGCAGCTCTTTTTAATTCCTCAGGGACGAGCGCCGCCACTGCCTGCATAAACCTGCATTTTTCGCTTGGGTTGTTATTGACTCAAGCCATGCTTTTTTATGTATTCAGTGAGATAAAAAAATGGCTCAGCCTAAATTTTTTTTACAGCCACTTGCGGCTGCGATTTGTGTTATCTGTTATTCACCAGCCACAATGGCAAATGAAACGATGCCCGTGCAAACTTTGGCACCGATTGTGGTGACTTTTACAGCAGGTAATGATGCCAATGGACTGATTGTCCGTGCTGATCCGAAACAGCCGATTCAACCGATTCCGGCATCAGATGGTGCAGACTATTTACAAAGTATTGTCGGTTTTAGTGCAGTGAATAGCGGTGCCGGCACCAATGGTGATGTGACTTTCCGGGGTATGTTTGGTTCAAGAATTAAAATCCTGACCGATGGCACTGAAAACCTGGGGGCCTGTCCAAGTCGGATGGACTCACCCACCTCTTATATTTCTCCGGAAAGCTATGACCGTATTTCGGTGATTAAAGGACCGCAAACGGTTCAGTATGCCAATACTGGCTCTGCGGCCACAGTGATTTTCGAACGTACGCCGGAACAGTTTGATCAAGATCAAAACTATCGCGGTCAGGCCAGTGTCTTGATGGGGTCATTTGGCCGTCTGGATCATAATGTCGAAGTTGCAGCAGGCGATGCGCAGAAATATATCCGTCTGAATACCAATCGTTCGGTATCGAATAGTTATCAAGATGGTGATGGAACCACTGTGCCTTCAGATTGGGAACGCTGGAATGCGGATCTGGCTTTAGGCTGGACACCGGATGAAGATACCTGGGTAGAGTTGACTGGCGGTAAAGCTGATGGTGAAGCCGTCTATGCGGGGCGCATGATGGATGGTTCCAAGTTTGCCCGTGAAAGTTTAGGACTTCGTGTAGAAAAGAAAAATCTTACCGATATCATTCAAAAAGTCGAAGCTCAAGTGAACTATAACTTTAATGACCACGTTATGGATAACTATAGTTTAAGACCAAAACCAATGATGGAAATGGCAACCAATGTGGCACGTAAAACCTTAAATGCGCGTGTTGCCATGACCAGTGAGTGGGACAAGATCAAACTGATCTCTGGTCTTGATACACAAAATAATGAGCACTCGATTCGTAAGACAACAGCTGGCGTTCCCTATCAGAATATGCCACGCATGACCGATATGGAATTTCAGTCTGTAGGTGGTTTTGGTGAATTAAGCTATCAGCTTAATGAAAATAATAAACTGGTTTCTGGTTTGCGTATCGATCAAGTTGAAGTTGATGCAGTTCAATCCGCACAAGAACGTAAAGAAACTTTACCAAGCGCGTTTATACGTTTTGAAAATACCCATCCAGAACATGATGAAGGTAAAACCTATATCGGACTGGGGTATGTGGAGCGTGTGCCTGATTATTGGGAATTATTTAAGACCGATTATCATGGAATAACTGCAAATACATTTAAGCAACTGGAAACAGAAAAGACCTTACAACTCGATCTGGGTTATCAACATCATCATGGCGCGTTTAATTCTTGGGTATCAGCTTATGCCGGTGTGATTCAGGATTTTATTCTGATGACTTATCCTAAGTCTGCAAACTCTGGGCATGGTCATCCTATGGGTAATGATACCGGAGAAATGCAGCCAGCAAAAATGAATAGTGCGGATTCAAGAAATATCGATGCAACCATTGCAGGCGCAGAAGCTGGAATTGGTTATCAGTTTACTGATGCAATTCACGCAGATATCAGTGCCATGTATGCTTGGGGCGAAAACACCACAGACAATACGCCGTTGCCACAAATTTCACCTTTAGAAGCCCGTGTTAACTTGCGCTATGTTCAAGACAAATATAATTTTGGATTATTGTGGCGTGTAGTAGATGGTCAAAGTCGTATTAGTGAACGAGAAGGTAATATCGTTGGTTATGACAATAAGCAGAGCGCAGGCTTTGGCACTTTGTCTTTAAATGGTAGCTACCATGTCATGGATAGCGTGGATATATCAGTCGGAGTCGATAATGTCCTAAACCGGACTTATACCGAGCACTTAAATAAAATGGGGGCTTCCGGGACAGGTTTACCAACAACCGAGCAGTTTAATAATATGGGACGTAATTACTGGGCACGTGTCAGTATGAAATTCTAATTGTTCCTCAGTACTCCAAAAGCCATTGCTCAATAGCGATGGCTTTTTAATTTTTAGCGTTGCAATCAATATTTCCATATTTAAATAGGGCCTATGTATCTTGGATGAAGACCGGATAAAACAAGTTTTGTGTATATAAACGCCAGGTTGATGAAGAATCAAACAAGAATAGAATGTGAATTGAACGATATAAGTCATGTGATAAAGATTTTTATAATTTAAATTGAAATAAAACAATATCTTATTGTGTTTGTGGAGGGGGTTTATTGAATGTGCTCAATAAAATTCAAAAACAATGAAAATAAATTAACTATATATAACAATTACTTATATTTTTATTGGTTTGAAAAATAAACACACGATAAAAAATCTTTGCAAGAAGTGTTGCAAGCCTCCTGAAATCCTGTAGAATGCACATCCATCGGCAGTGATGAAGATTAAAACTTCTGATAAAACAGTAACTTAGCACGAGGTGTTAAGATTGGGTTTTGTTGGTTAAGTTCAAATTAATTTGAATTACGGATTGACAC
>NZ_VOYD01000036.1:0-16893 GCF_013420435.1 Acinetobacter sp. YH01008 | reverse complement strand
GCCTATTTAAGTGATGTGCTGAAAAGGTTGCCAACACATAAAGTGCCCCAAATAGAAGAATTACTACCTCACCGCTGGAAACCTGAACCCCGTTAAAACTTGGCGATGGCGTTCAGCGGATGCTTACATTTATTTAGTCACATGGATACCAAGAGCCAACTCTCGGAGACAGACTCTAAACACTTAGATGGTTCATCAAACAAACTATTCACTTCACACTATGATGTAGACTTATTTTTGGAGCAGTTGTGCCCAAAAGAGTTTTCAGATCGTACAAATTTGCAATTTATAACATTGCTTAAACGCAATGTGTTAGAGCGTTATAATGCAATGCTATTACATGCTCGATTAACTGCCTTGATGAATGTTGATTCTATCCGAAATTCACTATGGTCGAATTACTTAGTCCCATCTCTTCATCAACTCATAAGCTTTTGTATTACACAAATGGGGATCACTAAGCACTGGAAAGGCGAAAACTTTATTAAAGAAAGCTTAGCTTATCTTAAAGATACTGACCAAAACTTTGCTAACTTTTTGGAAAGTGACGTTTTAAGTCCTGATGATAAAAATTACATTAGTAAATTTGGTCGCCTAGATGCCTTACCTACACCATCGACATTAAAGCGCTTATTTTTAACAAATAATGAAGCATCGCAAGTACATTATGAACTATTGTGTTTTGCACGCTTACTAAGAGATGGCTCCGTAAATTTGAACAACACCTATAAGTGATATTTTGCTCCCCAAATGATGTTATAAACATCGATATATGGAGTATTTTATGGCACGTAGACCAAGAAGAAATCATTCAAATGACTTTAAAGCTAAGGTAGCACTTGCTGCAATTAAAGCAGAAAAAACACTTGCTGAATTGAGTGCTGAATTTGATGTTCATCAAAACCAAATTATCGACTGGAAAAATCAATTGATTTCGGCTTCCTCGCAAGCCTTCGATCAATCAAAAGCTCCAGCAGAACCACCCATTGATCTAAAAAAACTACATGCAAAAATCGGTGAGCAGGCATTAGAAATTGATTTTTTAGAAGGTGTGTTGAAGAAACTGGGCCGCTTCAACCACAAAAGTTAATCGACGACTCACTTCAGATTTCAGTATCTAAGCAAGCTAAGCTACTGAAAGTCTCCCGTGGTTGTTATTACTATCGCCCAAAACCTGTGAGTGCATCAGATCTGAAGCTGATGCGCTGTATTGATGAATTACATATGCAATACCCTTTTGCAGGTAGCCGTATGATGCGTGATTTATTGAACCGTCAAGGACATCATATAGGACGACGTCATACACGTACTTTAATGAAAAAAATGGGCATTAATGCGTTATATCGTAAACCAAATCTAAGTCAGGCCAATCAAGCTCACCGTAAATATCCATATCTGCTCAAAGGATTGAATATTCAACGGAGTAATCAAGTGTGGGCAACGGATATAACATATATCCCTATGGCAAAAGGCTTCGTCTACTTATGTGCTGTGATTGATTGGCACAGCCGTAAGGTGCTTGCTCATAGCGTATCGATTAGTATGGAGGTTGCATTTTGTATAGAAACATTAAATGAAGCTATTGAAAAATATGGCCGACCTGAAGTCTTTAATACAGACCAAGGCAGTCAATTTACCAGTGATGCGTTTATTGAAGTGTTAAAATCAAATGACATCCAAATCAGCATGGACGGTAAAGGTCGTTGGGTCGATAATGTGATGATTGAACGATTATGGCGGAGCGTTAAATACGAGGAGGTTTATCTCAAAGCCTACAGCAATGTTTTTGATGCGAAAAAGCAATTAAATGCATATTTTGAATTTTATAATTTGAAACGACCTCATTCGAGTCTGGACAAAATGACTCCAGATGAGTTTTACTATGACCAGCTACCACAACAAAATAAGGTAGCTTAACTAGAGCAGAACATCACTTATAAATAAGCTTTTAGTTGTTCAAACAAGTGGGACCACCTCTCTATCTCCATACATTGATCCATCGTTAAAGGATCATCGCTACGCAAAACCTCTAGCAAGATCGTTGCCGATTCACTAACAGCACCCCCAATCGCCCCTGCTTTTGCTGCATTGCGATATTGCATTGCGTTAAACTCAGAACGTACTCGCTGCTTATCTTTGTATTCAGGACCTTCTTGATTTTTTTTCGTTTCTTGTACCAATTCTTCAGCACTACCTTCACCCTTTCGGTTCAGACCTGTGCTGGACACTTTACCATCACTCGATGTCAGTTTATCTGTCGCATTATCAGCCGTATCCTGATAACTTTTAGAGACTTCTGGACGTGTTTCTTTATTTCTAAGCGCCTGTTTACGTGATGCTTCTTTTACAGAGTCAACTTGATCTTTTGGTACAATTTTACCTACACCATCGTATTTTTCTGGTGATAGAGCACCTGCTGTCTTTTCACCATCTTTATAAAATTTCACTTGATGTTTCGTTGTCCCATCTGGCGTGACAACATGGATATCTGCAACTGGATCGTTATGCGTTCCAACATCTAATGTAGCCCGATGATTATTTTGCCCCTTAGCTGCAGCTTCAATATTAAATGAGCCTGCATGATGAGCTTCCGCGGCAAATCCTTGCTGAACATCAATTGTTTGACTAGTAAATCCCCCATTTTTTTGAGAGATCGCATCTTTTATCCCTTTACGATACTCACTCAAAGCTTGGTTTAAAGCATCACCTTGTACTTGATTGTATGCCCCTTGAAAATAAGAAATGCTCTGTCCTGCGATATCCTGTGAATCTTTATTTTTCTTCATAAAGCTCTATCTTTGCTATTTAACTTTTTAACTATCTAGTGCTAATCTTTAAGAATGAAGTAATTTATTTCTTAAAATGTCCTATTTTCTCTAACCAATCATCAACTTCGTCTGCTATATCCTCAGCCATTTCAATACATGTTTCAGCAATATGATTTGGTAGATTAAATTTTAATTTGTAATCTGCCTTAGTCCTATAATCACGTAATCTGTTGTACCCATATGCCATGCTTTCGAATCCATTTTCCTCTAAAACACGAACAATGGTAATATGTGTACCCTGTCTATATTTCTTCGCATACTCTTGAATATCAATTTTTAAATGAGTACCAATCAGAGTAATTAATTTATGGTAGGTGAAATAAAATGCTCTACTTATAGAAGTTCTTACAGAGCAATCTTTAAAAGTTTTTAATGGATTTCGTTCTGCTGAGTCCAATAAAAACTTTGATAATTGATAAAACTCTTCATCATTTGTAGTCATATACCCCCTCCTATAATATTAAAAACGATCTTCATTTTTTCAGATAGAGGTAACCTCCTATCTTCAATGACTAAATTTGAAATTTTTTTATCCAATAACTTAAAGTCTATTTCACATGATAATTCATTAATATTCAACATTATCATGATAGGACTAAAGCCATCATCATTATCTTGAACCTCAAGATCAATTTTTGTGAAATCTATATTTTGATCTAATAGTGTTTCTATGATCTTATGCGTATAAAACAAATATATTTCTTTAGATACACCTTTTTCTTTAAATAATGCAGTAACACCATGCACGAATTTTTCTAGCTGAAAAAGCTTGTTTGAGTCTTTAACTAAATTGATGTATCGATCATCTAAAGTAAGATCCAATAAAAAGATCTTACCTGTAAGAATAAAGTTCTTCGTTTGATCGATACCCACATCATGCAGTGATTTAAAAATCTCTAACACATTTTCAACAAAGATTTTAGGCTTATGTTTTTTTTGGAAGAGTCGATTATATGAAAAAATTTCCGTTGGGAATGCAGCTACAGCGCCTGCCATTAATGAACCACCTCCTAAAATTGCTGTAAATGCTTTCCCATCTACTCCCAATTTAGATTTCAACTCAGGATGATTCAATTCTTGATGAGCAACGATATTTTCAAAAATTTTAGTTACTAAACCCATATCCTCTTTAAGATTCATCTTATAAGTCCTTTTAACTCACCCATTTATCATCATTCATAGCTAAAGTTTTAACCAGCTCAAAAACTGTTGAAACTTTTTCCTGAAATTGTGTCACGTCATAACTTACAGGCAGGTCTTTATCCAATACTTTTTCAATTTCATCTTTCACTAATGCTTGGGTCTGCCCATCTTTCCACCAGTCTTGAACCAAAACTTTTGGTGTTGTATTGATAAGTGATGTGATCAAGTCTTTCGCTGCTAACTTGACCTGCTGTTGCTCATCTTTTGTGAGTTTGTCTTTTAAGAGTAGGTCATAGATTTCTAACTCATCTTCAGTTAAACCTTCTCTGATATGACGTTGGTCTTCTTCCTGCAACCCTTTTGTGAACTTTTGAATTTCTTCAAACAGTTGTTCAGTCGCCGTAGCACCAGAGTTATAACGATCAATCATTTGCTGATAGCGCTCGGCAAAATTAATACGTCCACCATTTTGCTTCAGCATTTGAATGATTTTCTTTTCAAGAAAAGCTCGCATATCCGCAATAGCAATGTTCTTGTGCTTGGTTTCTTTAAACTGTTCTTTCAGTTTGTCAAAATCAACTGTGCTTAAATCCCATTTTTGACCATGGATCAAACTATAGCTTTGCTTGAAATCCTTAACCGACTTCGCTGTATCTGCATCTATAATCACACTTCGATCTAAGAGATCCACAATTGCTACACCTGTTGTTTCAAGATCTTGCTGTTCAATGGTGGCTTCAATAAATCCATGTAAAAATTGAATTACAGATACTATCGGGCGAGGCTTAGCTAAGATATTAGGCTTACATGCCTCATATAAGGCAGCAACGGTATTAAAGTGAACATTGAATGTTTTTCGATATTCATCTTTTTCTAGTAACCGATCGGCATATTCACCAAATAAAGTATTCTCTTTAAACGTACCGCCATTCTCATTACGAGTTTCTAAGATTTTGTTTAGATCAATATCCTTAGACTCACAATATTCTAGGGTCTTCGTAATCGCTTCATCCAGCATATCGAAAAGTACGGTTTTATCCTGGACGGGCGCATCTATTTCTCCATCTTCACCAGTGCCTTGGCCGTAATCTTTTAAAGCTGTTTTTAGATTCCTAAATACGTTGTAGTAATCAATAACTTCACCATTTCTTTTCTCTACAAGCTCGCCGTCGGTATTCTGAATACGATATGACGTTACTCGGTTGGCACGAGCAATGGTTTGCATCAAGGTATGACCTTTCATTGGCTTGTCTAAGTACAGCGTAGATACCGTGGGCGCATCAAAACCTGTCAACCACATTGCACAGACGAAAACAAGTTGTAGCGGATGCGCTGGGTCTTTAAAGTTATCCTCAATATCAGCCCCATTCGTATCAACTTTATTCAGGCGGTCAATATGTGTCTGAATATCTAGACCTTGTTTATCAAAGCGTTCTTTTTCTGCACTCGGATCACTAATGACCACCGCCATTTGCACCGTGCTCATATACTTTTGGCGTTGCTTTAAACGGAATTTTTCAACATCATTTTTAGAATTATGAATACGTGTTTGTAAATGCTTCAGCTCTTCTTTCCAAAGTTTTGAAACCTTGTCATACATGCGTACAGCCGTAAATTGATCTACGGCAACCATCATGCCTTTACCTAAATAACCACGGCGTGGGAAATGGTAGACAATATCTTGAGCAATACGATCTAAACGGTCATCTCGTTTAATGACTTCAAGTTCCGTTGAATATTTCCGCTCAAGCTTTTCTTTTTGTGCTTCGTTTAACTCTTCATCTTCTAAAATTTCAGCAAGCTCTTCGTTGAGATCGTCATTTTGCAATAACACCTCAGGTACGCGCTTTTCATAGAAAAGCGGTAATGTTGCTTTATCTTCAATGGCTTGTTGGAAGGTATATTCCGAAACATATTCACCAAACCATTGCTTGGTTTTTTTCTGTTTAAGGATCGGTGTACCCGTAAAAGCTAGGAAATGTGCGCCGTCTAAACCTTTACGCATATTTTCAGCAAGGGATTCATATTGTGTACGATGCGCTTCATCGACAATGACAATCACTTCCCGCTCAGCAGGATTGAATAGCTGTGGATAATCTTGACCTTTCTCGTATCTGAACTTTTGAATTAGGGTAAATACAATTTTAGTATTTTGGCTGAGTAAGGTTCGAAGATGGGTACTGTTTTTCGGTTGTGCTGCTTCATCTTCTAAAACAGCTTTGGTCTGTATAAAGTTTTTATAAATCTGTGAATCCAAGTCTTCACGATCCGTAATCACCACAAAGCTAAAATTACCTGTGACTTTACGAAAAATTTTTCTGACATAGAAAATCATCGAGAAACTTTTACCAGAGCCTTGAGTATGCCAAAACACACCCAGACGACCTTGTAGCTCATCACGCTTCAGGAAGTTTTTAAAGGCATGATTCACCCCTAAGAATTGATGGTTCTGAGCGATAATTTTATGTTTTTCATTTTGGAATAAGATAAAGTTTTCAATATAGTCTAATAATCTTTCAGGACGGCAAAGACCACGTAACAAGTACTCAATACTTGTGCCTTGTTCCTCAATTTCTTCTTTATTGACCTTTTCTTTTTCATGGTCTACACGTAACCAATTAAAGAAATGCTCCCACTCGGCGGTAAAACTTCCGAGCTTGGTATCTGTGGCATTGGATAGGACACAAAAAGCATTGGTTAAGAATAGTTGTGGGATATCATTTTTATAATTTTTTAAATTGTCATCAAAGGCATTCTTAAGCTTTACATTAGAGTTTTTCAGCTCAATAAATACCAGTGGTAAACCATTGACATAGAGAATGAGATCAGGACGGCGATAAGCACAATGTGGCGTGCGTCCTGTTGATTGAATCCATAACTGAGACACCACCAAAAAATCGTTATTTTCAGGGTTTTCAAAATCAATCAGTTTTAATGGGACATTTTCATATTTCTCGCCGTTGGCATCTTCGTAAGTAATGGATGCACCATCACGAATCGCTGTATATAGTTCCATATTGGCTTTAATTGCCGACATTGAACCACGGCGATCCATCAATCTAGAGACAGCTGTTTCAATAACATCTAAAGGGACTTGAGGATTCAATTGCACGCATTTAGCAATCACACGATCTTTTAAGATGACATCTTTTTTGTCTGTACGACCTGAACCATCATTTAAGTCACTTGAATCTGTGGTATAGCAATTGAGATGCTGATAATCAAATTCTGTGCTTAAAATCTTGATGGCTTCTTGTTCAATGTCATCTTCACTGATGAAGTTACGTGTTACTTTTGCCACAATTTATCCCCTATATCCCTCTAAATATGTCTATTTTTTATAACTTACTGTTCTTGCATTGATGGTGGAAACTGAATATCTAAGTTTTCCACTGATAATTTTCCTGAAATTAACCGAGGCAATAATGCCGTTTTAGTTTGTTCAAGCCACTTGATTTGTTGCTGTAAGTTTTTAATTAGCAAGTATTGACTGTCATAAATTTCATTGAACTTTGAAATAATTAAATTATCAGGAATGCAAACTAGCATACGATTAATATAATCCTTATTTGCATGAGGAATAGCTGATCCTGTGTTATTCGATACAATTGAAGTTTTCATAGCTTTTAAGTACTCAAAAACATAGTTTTTGAACTTATTATTCACTTCAATGATTGATAGTGTTGAACCAACTATACCCATATTATTGGCCCTAAATACTAATCCAGATCTTGAGCCGTCCATAAGCATTAATAAATCACCAATACTACATTCAACGCTATTTTTTTGCTTTCTTGCATAACTTGTTCCTTCACCCGTTAATGATTCCATATTGATGTACATCACAGCATCATCAGGTGAATTTAGTATTTCTTCAGGATTTTTTCCTTTTTTGAATTTACAGAACGAATCAAACCTTACATTTTTCCAACCTACTGGGAGACCTTTTTCAAACTCTGTATTTTCCCAATTTGGAAAACGAAAACGTACAAACCATTCTTTATATAGCTCTTCAGCCATATTTTCTAAAATTTGGATACGCTTTTTATTGTTTTCGATGAGATCAAAATATGCCTTTAAAACAGCAATCACTTTTTTCTGATCAGCTATTTTTTCAGGATATCTAATAGGAATTCTTTTTAAAATTTCTGTATTTAGATTTGGCATGGTTGCGCCAATTGCCTGATTTTGAATATATGAAATAACATCAGGCATTTTTAAATATAGATGTAAATATTCTGGGTCAATAGGTGATTTTTTCCCAACAGTTACCCTTAAACAACCTGTTCCACATAACCAACCTTCTTCTTTTGAGGTAATTAAAGCTTGGCGTCCAATATCACCTCGACGACCATAAACAATATCACCGATAGCCAATTGATGACGTTCTAATCTCATTACATGATCTTCAGACACACGAGCAATTTTGGCTTCACTAATTTTCCCATCAATGATGTCTGCTGGCATAACAACAGGTGTACCTTCTTCAGAGTAATCAGCCTGATGTAGCTGTGAACCAAAAGGACCAGTTTGAATCTTTCCCTTGCCTAACTCACACAACTGACCTAATGTTTTCTCAATAAACATCTATCAAGCTCCCAAAATCACATTCAAATTATTAAAAATAACTTGCTCAATAGATTTAGCTTCTTCTGTCAGATTTTTGAATTCAGTATTAAGCTCATCAAGTTGGCTAAGAAATTCATCTTCGCTTAAACCATCTTCTTCAATCACCACACCTACATAACGCCCTGCATTTAAAGAGTAATCCTGCTCTTTTACTTCATCAGGCGTTGCTAGCTTACAAAGACCCGTCACATCTTCATATTCAGCGTCTGGGAAACGCTCTTGTAACCATGAAATATGATTAAAGAAATACTCAGCTTCACCACGGTCAGCTTTAATATCCGCAAGTAAAGCTTTCACTTCTTTAATATCTGCTGATAAAGCATTTAAAGCTTTAAGCTTCGTATCCTTCACTTTAAACAGATCTTTATTGTCATTTTCCTTAGCTTCAACAATTTCAGCACGAGTCTGTTTCACTAACTCATTGTGTACTTTCTCTTTTTCACGAATCGCTTTATCTAAAACTTTGGCTTCATCAGCAATGGCTTTAAAAAACGGCGTAAAACTTGCTCTTAATGTTTTTTGAGCTTCATTCAGTTGGACCACTAAATCTTTTGTGACCACTTGAGGGAAGTCTTTCACATAAGCATCAAAACTTTCTTTAAGTGGTTTAAGTGCATGCCAATGTGTATTTAGCGTATCAACACTTTGAACAATCGCTACATCATCTTTTAAAGCATCTTTGAGCCTCTTAAAGCTAGGCTCAACATGGGGAACAGTAGCTTCAAGCTTCGCCATACCTTGTCTAAAGTAATCATCCACCAAACTAATATATTCATGATTACGCCCCTTATGTAGCTTACTAATCATGGCAATATTCAGAATCTGTTCATCGGTAAAATCACGATGGGCACGGTCAATCTGTCTAAAGATATTTCGAGCATCAATAAACAAAATCTTGTCGTCTTTTTTATTTTTATCGAAGAACCATAAGGTTGCAGGTAACGTTACGGTATAGAACATATTTGAAGGCAAAGTCAGCATGCCATAAATCAAATTATTCTCGATCAATGTCTGACGTATATCAGCTTCTGAATTACGTGCATCTGAAGCAGAGTTAGGCATCACTAACGCTGCACGACCACTATTAGATAGCTTCGCTTGCTCTGCATTCTTCAAAGACGTGGCAAATAAATTAATCCAAAGGTAATTGGCATTAGGCACTGTTTCAGCCTTGGCATTATCATCTGCTTTTTTAGTTTTGGTTTTGTTACGTGGTAAACCATAGCTATTAAAACGAGGATCGTTTTCAACTGTCGCAAGTGCTACATCATCCACATTAAATGGTGGGTTTGCCATGATGTAGTCAAACTTTTCAAAGCCCTTAAATGGATCTTCTGCATAAGAGTTTGCTTGGCGAATATCACCTTTAAGGCCATTTACGAACAAGTTCATTTTGGCAAGTTTGCCAGTATCAAGCGTCTTTTCTTGACCGTATACAAATAAGCTATTGTTTGTCTCAGCTTCACCTAACTTTTTACTAATCTCTTTACGGCGATCTACAAACTGTAAAGACTGAACAAACATACCACCCGAACCACAGGCTGGATCATATACAGAGCCGTTATACGGTTCGATCATTTCAACCATCAATCGAACAACTGAAGTTGGTGTAAAGAATTCACCACCTTTTTGACCTTCAGACAAGGCGAATTTACCGAGGAAGTATTCGTAAATTTTACCGAATACATCACCTGAAGCATCAGAAGGAATATTTGAAAAACTACGGACTAAACCTTTTAACGCCTGTTTACTTTGAGGTAAACGGTTAAATGCCTGATAATCATTTTTAGGCAAAACATCTTTAAAATCTTCTTGACCTTGATGATCTTCAATTGCCTGCATCGCTTCTTTAATTTTTGATGCTAAATCTTCACTTTCTGGAAGTTCGAGTAAGTAGTTATAACGGGCATTATCCGGCAAATAGAAACCACAATGTTTAATCGCAATTTCAGCCAGAGTCTTTTCACGGCGTGTCCCTTTAAGTTCATTAAACTCTTTTAAAATCGCTTCTTCAGCAGCACCGTATTTGTTATCTGCGAACTTTAAGAAAATTAGACCAAGAACAGGCGTTGAATACTCATTCGGTTTTAAATCTGTATTTGCACGCAGACTATCTGCAGCTGACCAAAGTTGATCTTCTAACTGTTTTAACTCATTAATGTTCATAATTTTTCCAAATTAATTTATATATCTGATCTGCTCATTTTCTTTGAGCATTTTTCCAGTTATGCCTTTTGCAAAGACAAGATGAATTTCTGAATCATCTCTCTTTCAGACTCTGGTAAGGCTTGAATAGATTTAGCAATTGGGTCAATGCCTAGATCTGAATATTGGTCGGTACGCCCAAGCAAGTAATCACTTGAGACATTCAGCACCACCACCAACTTATAAAAATTTTCTAAAGATGGCTTACGAGAGCCTGCTTCAATATGTGAGATTGAAGTTGATGGAATCCCTGTTTTTTCAGCAATATCCTGCTGTGTCATTTTTCTTTGTGTTCTTATTTCTTTGAGCCGTGCACAAAACAGCTCTGAATCCATCTCAATCAACATAAAACACCATAAATCGACAACAAAAACTTGACTATATCGACAAGTTTTCATATAAATATTATCAGTATTTTATTGTCTATTTCGACAAAAAGACATCATCAAAAGAAATTAAAAGAGGAAATTTAATATGAAGAATAGTGTATGTGCATGAATACAAGATCTCGACAATCCTGTATTCATGCTTTCCATTCCAACTCACTGAAATGAAAGATGTAAAATTTCGACGTTTTACCTTTGCATTCTTTCATAACAGACGATTTAAGTAAATTCGCTTGGAGTCTATTATGAGCAACTCACCTAGCCATATCCCAATTTTTATCCATCCGGCAATTAAAAATCTGAATGTACGTCAAATTTCTAAAATAATTGCAACGAAGATTATTGAAACTACAGCGCTACAGCTTCAATTCAATTCGACATTTTGTAGTCAGCTAGACGTAGCTGATCATTTAAATACTTACCAAGCTCTAACTTATTTTATAGATAATCAGTTTTTTGAAATATATGGTTTTAACAAATTTGAAATCGTTAGTTTTAATGAAATCTATGATGAGCTCTACTGCGAATTTAAAAACAAAATAAATTACCAAATGAATTATGGTACAAGTTGAGCTACATGAATAAGTTGAAGATAACTATATGATTTAAAATAAATTCATATTGTTCATCAACTTGCTCATGCTTATTTGTCATGAGCAAGTTGAATATTTATAAATTTCATACAGTTAGTGCCATGTAGATCAACTTATTCATGTTGATTGCATCGATCAATATAGTTTTAGAAATGTGTCGGCTCATCTAATCTATGAATCTTGGGCAATGACCAAAACCATACTTTTTCACCACAAGGCCTAAAAGGTTTAATATTTAACCTTTCTTGTGCACGCCGTATAGATGATAGACTCAGACCAGCTTCTTTAGCCTGCAAGTGAACATCTTTTGCTGGCAATCTCTCAACATCGCTTAACAATTCAATCAAAAACTCTTTAGCAACTTCTACCGCAGAATTATTATCACCAACATTAAGTTCAGCACTATTCAGCAACTCCTTAGCAAAGCCGTCAATTTTACCTAACCAATTAGTTTTCGTAGTTTCAATTTTATCTGCAATAGTCACAGACTCAAGTTGATAACAAATACCACCATCAAGTACCGAAATATTACTTTTTGCACGTACAAGAATATAATCACCATCAGCCTCTCTTCGAGAAGCACACCAAGCCATTCGTGCCAATGCACTGAACGCTTGGGAGCCTAGAATTCTGTCAGCAGGACTATTGTTTGCGCTACCTTTTGCAAAATGAGTAATCCCTAGTATGGCAAAACCATATTGACTGGCTAAATCAACTAATGGCTGTAACGATCGTCTCACATCATTGGCCTTGTTCATATCACCACTTACCGCAGAAATGATTGGATCTATCATTAGAAGTTTAAGGTCAGGATTTTCTATTATGTACTGCTCAATTTTCGGAAAATCTTTGGCAGGGTCAAAGGATTCTAATTTACCTTCTTTATTAGTACGTCCTGCAATAAACGATACTTTGCTAACATTAGCTCCATTTGCTATTAATCGAGGCTTTAATGTATCTGAAGAATCATCTTCGGTTGAGTAGATTAAGACTTTTCCAGAGTTTTCACACAGTACCCCATCTGGAAAATTCCCACCTCTTGTAATAGTAGAAATCAGCGCGAGCGAGAGATTTGTTTTCCCACAACCACCAGCACCAGCTAAAATTGTCATTTTTCCCAGAGGCAACCATCCCTCCCATAGCCAATGAATTGGCTGAACTTGAATGTTTTCCATATTGATAATATTAATTGCATTTGTTGTTAACTTTGATTTTTCTCGATTTGCTAGCTTTTCAAGTTGCGGATATTCTATCACTACACCATTTTGCTTAATAAATTCTGCATACAGTTGATTCAAATAGAATTGTATTGCTAGTTTATTTTCTGCATGCGATATGAAGTGGGCATCAAATAGGCTATAGGCATTAATGTTTTTACTGAGTTTATCAAGCACAACAGGTGTATTATTTGTTGTATTTAAATAGAATTCTACACATAAAGAAATATCATCCGCACACGCAACACGCTCACCGCATTGAGCAATTTTTAAAGCAACATCAATTCGATTCGTACAGTAATTTACTTTTGCATTCGCTGAATTTTTATTGAATACTGCAATACCATTTTGACCAATAATATATTGCATCAACTGCGTTGATTTATAATTTCCTTTTTCTCTACCTAGAGCTAAAACACCACAATGTTGACCATTCTTACTATATAAATCTACCGCCAAAAATCCTTCATAATCAAAACTTGGATGTTGATGATCTAAATATGAGTTTTCTTTAAATTCATAAAATAGATGAGACGTAGCGATATTATATTTTACTAGCACACAATTCGTATCATAAGCAGTTTTTATATATTGTGATTTAAAGTCAGTAACTGTAGGATAATACAGACCTTCAATATCACTATTACTTTTCTGAATAAAAAATGGCTGTACATCTAAGTACAAAGACTTTTCAACACTTTTATCAATCATGTACTCATCATAATCATGAGTATCCGCCTGAGTTTTCATTTTTTGCATTTTAAAAAACCTAAAAATTCGACAAAATCCCTCCTCGAACTGCTTCTAATTTAGAAGCAGTTTTTAAATTAAAATGTGAGGTGGGGAAGAAATGATTTAGCTACTTAATTTCACCAGCGAAACGTAAAATTTCATTACGATTCCAACGAAGTAAACGACCATGCCTTTTGGGCGTAATGGGACCATTTTCATATACAGCCCAACGACGAAGTGTTTGTGGTTGCATGCCTAGCAGTTTTGCAGCCTCTGCTGTTGTAATTAATAAACTTTCTTGCTTCATCATGAAGCGTCCTATAGCAATTGAATTAAGTAATTTTTAGTTGATTAGTACTTGTTTGAGTAGGTTCTTATAATTACTATATTTTCTTACCCCCCAAAAAATTATACTTTTTGATTATCAGTGGAACATTTTATGTCAGGGCGTCCAAAAACTGGATTTGTTACAAAATTGAAAACTATTATTTGGTATGAACAGGTTGCAGAACGTGTTCTTAAAGAAAATATTCAAAATAATGTTCGTCCACATCAAACGGAGTTAGACTCACGCTCAGCAAGTAAAAATAAACTAGATAAATTTTTTAATGAAAATGGTAGTAAAATTTGGACAAAATTTTCCACTGGACAAGTATCTCCAGTAACAAAATTAAAAATTGTAGAAAATAAACTTCCTAACACTATAATTTATTTTATCCATCCCATTTGGGAAATATTGAGTAAAACTTACGTTACTGAAGAAGATTTATATAATTTTTATAAAAATCTAAATAGTTTCACTCAAAAAACTATACAAACAAAAAATATTAAAGATGTTGTAATCAACTTTGATGCTAATTTTGCGAAGGAATTTGACTGTGTTTTAGATCTGTATAGTTTTTTGCTATTTAAGACTTATCAAAGTAAATTCAAGCTTCATATTCAGAATCTTGAATATAGTTACCTAGCTTTAATGGAATACAGCTTATTAATTATAAATTTAATTGGTTGCTCGGGATACTACTTAATCAAGCTATTACAATTGCATTTTCAGTTAGAACCCAATTCACGTTTGATCGAAATGGGAGCTGATATAGACTTTCATCTAAAACAAATTAATCAATATCATATACTTAAAATTGCCCATGACAACAATCCTCAACGATATACTGTACTAAAAAACCACTTTGATGATTTCAAAAATGATTTCCATAAATATCAATTAAAGTTAACATCTATTGAAAACCTCTATACAAAGAATAGTGAGGAACTTTGAATTCACACGTTACCAATCAAAATTAGTAAAGTTAAAGTTACACTAAGCTTACTCAACTGCAAAACATTGTCATTAATTACCCATGCTGATTGATAGATGCTAGATTAGAAGACAGGTTTAAGTTGATTTATTTTGCTTACCATGTGCTTACTAAAATCCAAAAACAAAAAAACCACTTACGATTAGTACACGTAAGTGGTTGTTTTATATGGTGGGCCCAGACAGACTTGAACTGTCGACCAACGGATTATGAGTCCGCTGCTCTAACCAACTGAGCTATAGGCCCTACATGCTGAAAACTTTATTTATCAATAAGTTCAAGCGTCATGAATACTAGCTAAGATTTTTTTGAAAGACAAGTACTTTTATAACCACTTGAACACTTAGGCAGCAATCATCATGACTTGATTCGAAAGAAATTCTAGTTCTTTAATACTTCAGTCTAAAGACATGCAGAAAAATGGGTATATACAGATCAATTTAAGGCAGCCTAGCCTGAAATATTGACGTCAACCTCATAGAATAAAGCATACATTTGATAGATTTGACGTCTCAGTATATTTATAAAGTATCAAAAAATATTTGATAAAATATTAAAAATGATGGAAAAGTATATGAGCTGCAGAATAAAGAAAAATTAGAATTGAGACTTCATTTCTTTTTCTTTACGCAAATCCTGCTTAATTTCGATGAAAGACCATACAATTATAAGCACTAAAATCAATAAAGAGACTACAAAGGCTGTAATGTATGTCATAGTTTTCAATCTCAGAGTAGAAAGAACAACAAAATAGAAAGGATTAATACCCCTTCTCTTCTTCGACAAAAGTCTAATAACTAAATCTTGCTCTGGATAGTCATTTTTTCACCATTTTAAGACTTTTTTTATATCTAATAATACTTTTTTAATATCAAAATTTTTTATTTATACATTTTAGCTCTTAATATTTCAGTTTAAAAAGATCAAGAAATTATAGATTTCTACATTATTTACACGTTTTATTTGCCAGCCTATTGACTGAATGGCCGAACAAGAAGAAATTATGCAATTCTCCACATATGGCTTTTACTTAATCTGTGCTTATGCTAAATAAATTCATTGGCGAATCTGCATTTAAACTTGCGGGTTGGCAATATCATGTCGAACCAGATGTACTCGAAGACAAACAGGTCATTATTGGCTTTGAACATACTTCAATGATGGATGCGGTGCTGTCGATTGCCCTCTTCCAGATTTATGATCTTAAAGTTCATACCTTGATCAAAAAAGAACTATTTAAAGGACCTTTCAAACCGCTATTAAAAGCTGTCGGCGGTATTCCTGTTGACCGCAAGGCCAATAAAGATATCGTGACCCAGATGGTGGAGCATTTTCAGAATAATGAAAAGTTTAATCTGGTGATTGCACCAGAAGCGACACGTGCCAAGCAAGGTGAAGCACGTAAACCGATCCGTACCGGCTTCTGGCATATTGCCAAAGCTGCCAATGTGCCAATTGTATTGCTATATGCCAATTCCAGAACCAAACAAGGTGGCATTTTAGGCAAGATTTATCCAACAGATCTGGCTCAAGATCTGGCCTTAATCAAACAGCTCTATAAAGATAAAGTGGATCTGGATATTGTCATTCCGGAATAAGCTCAGTAACAGTGCTCGACATGAACAGATCCTTTGCTGTTCATGTCCTCCTAAAGCATTTGTATAAATTTGAAAAATAAAATCAAAAACTGCACTATAGCATTCCCCTTTTCTATCAATTGAACCGTACCGGGTTTGTCGGAGAGTCAATATTCTGAGAGACTATCCCGATGACAAAATTAAAATATACCCCTGAAATCAGAGAAAGAGCGGTTCAATTATTGATTGAATCTGAAAAAGATTATC
>NZ_VOYD01000035.1:0-25755 GCF_013420435.1 Acinetobacter sp. YH01008 | reverse complement strand
GTTGCCATGTCACTGAATACTCGTCCTAGAAAAGCGTTAGATTGGCTTACACCATTAGAGAAATTTGCTCAGCTTGTTGATTATCATAAGACTTTTCAAACTGTCGCACCTCATGTTTGAATTCGCCGAATTATCTAAGCTTTCTTTTAAATAAATGTAGTTAAGGGTATTTCATCAATTTTTTAATACTTATACATAATCATTTACAATTTGCCCCATTTTGATTCTATTTTTGTAATGATTAAAATTTGTGCTAAAAAATAGTGCGTAATTTTTGATCATATTTTTCGCACGTTCTAAAATAAATAAGCTGCTTATGTTCATTTCACCCCTTCAGAAATATCATTTATATCTTCCAATAAAATTATGTTTTTACTCACTTTTTACCGACAGTTTAAAAATTAATCACCTCAAATCCTTGCTATTGTTTAATTGAGTTAAAAAAATCTAAACTTTAGTGGAATATATCTAATAAAAAATGACATTTTTTTAGCATTTCTTATACAATTCCTAAAAAATTCCGATCAATTTGTATAAGGCTCTCTTCCCAATGCAAAATTCAAAAAAATTAACATTAGCAGTTTTGATTCAGGCTGCTTTGGTTTCTACTGCTTTCGCTAGCGAGCAAAGTGAATCGAAAGGTTTTGTAGAAGATGCTGAAGGTTCTGTACTGTTCCGTACCGGTTATATCAGCCGTGACTATAAAGATACTACACCTGGCTCAGATCGCAGTTCATTTGCTCAGACAGCAATTGTAAAATTAGACTCAGGCTTCACCAAAGGTACCGTAGGCTTTGGTGCCGGTATTATTGGCGATGCATCTTTCAAACTAGGTGAAAATGCACATGCTGGTAATGACATGATCCCGACACACGGTGGTCAAGATGCGCAAGGTCGTGTAGATGCTTATGATCATTGGGCACGTGGTGGCGCATATGTAAAAGCACGTGTTTCAAACACGACTGCAACTTATGGTACTCAAGTTTTAGATCTGCCTGTGCTTGCAAGTAATACAGCACGCTTGGTTCCTGAATACTTCACAGGTGTGTTAGTTGAAAGCAATGAAATTGAAAACTTAAACTTAGTTGCTGGTAAATTTACTGAAAATCAACGTTCAAGCCAGATCAAATCTGATGGTAATGAACTGGATCGCGCAATCGTTTGGGGTGCGAAATATAAATTTAATGATGCAGTTAATGCTTCTTATTACGGTACAGACATTAAAGACCGCCTAGAGCGTCATTATGTCAATGCCAACTATAGTTATAAACTTGCTAATGACAGCACCTTAACTCATGACTTTAGTGGTTATCATACGAACTGGGATCGTGAAGCTAATAATAGTCTTTATTCATATATCGGTTCTGTAGACGATAAATTCAAAAATTCAATCTGGGCGATTTCAACAACTTATAATAAAGGCCCACACAATGTCATGCTTGCTTACCAACAAAATACGGGTAATACAGGTTATGACTACGGTCTAGGTCAAGGTGTAGGTGATGGTCATCAAACTATTTATATGCCGAACTCATACCTATCTGACTTCATAGGCAATGATGAAAAATCTGTTCAACTTCAATATACTTTTGATTTTGGTGCAATAAATGTTCCTGGCCTATCTTGGACTTCTGCATTTGTATATGGCTGGGATATTGATGCAAGCCGTGCTGTTCGTGTAGACCCAAATGATAGTGATTCAGCTCTACTTGGCCGTACTATTACAACTGATGATGCACAAGAACGTGAATTCTTTAACCAAGTGAAATATACCGTTCAATCTGGTTTTGCCAAAGACGCGAGCCTTCGTGTACGTCACTCATATTACCGTGCTGACCAAGCCTATAATGATGTTTACATGCCAGATACTAACGAATGGCGTTTATTCTTAGACATTCCTGTGAAATTATTCTAATTCACTCGAATTTCAAGCCATAAAAAAACCTGCACATTGTGCAGGTTTTTTATTTTAGGCTTTAAAAATTTAAAACCTAAACCGTAAAGCAATTACTTGTTTGCTTCTGCATAAGCTGCAATTGAGTCCAGTACTTCTTGTTTCGCAACATCAGCACCTTCCCAACCACTCAGCTTGACCCATTTGCCTGGCTCAAGATCTTTGTAATGCTGGAAGAAATGTTCGATCTGGCTGATCAACAATGGCGGAAGATCAGTATATTCCTGAATATCTTTGTAGATTGGAGTCAATTTGTCGTGTGGAACTGCAACCAGTTTCGCATCAACACCACCATCATCTTCCATGTTCAGTTTACCAACAGGACGGCAACGGATCACAGAACCTGGCTCTACTGGGTGTGGCGTTACAACCAATACGTCAAGTGGATCACCATCCAGAGAAAGTGTATTAGGTACATAACCGTAGTTTGCTGGGTAGAACATTGCTGTACCCATGAAACGGTCTACGAATAATGCATCAGAATCTTTATCAATTTCGTATTTGATCGGTGCTGCATTGGCAGGAATTTCGATAATGACATAGATGTCGTTTGGCGCATCTTTACCCGCTGGGATATTGCTGTAGCTCATAGCATCACTCTTTAACAAGTTATATCTTTTAAAAAACCGCGACAATTATAACGGTTTTTAAAGAAATGTTTGGATTTTAAAATATCGAACTGTAAATATGTCCGCGAACTGTAATTGATTGCTTAAACGATCTTGATGATCAGCAGCAATAAAGCCACAGGACATAAGATTGAAAGTAGCCAGACGATCGAACGTAAAGTCGCCCAATTGGCCAGATAACAAATGCCGTACAACACACGAAATACCAGATAGGCTATCCCGAAGGTCATGACCAGGGTTTGAGAGACCACCATATATTCAGCCATTAAAATAGCGGCAATAAACAATGGTAAACTTTCAAAACTATTTTGTTGAACCGCATTGGCACGGCTCGAGAGCCCGGTTGATTTTGCTAAAAACTCTCGTGGGTTCTGATTGTCTTTTGCGCTAAAGCCTGCCGATTTCTTTGCAATCAAAGTAAATACATAAGGCAAAAGACAAGCGGCTAAAATGAGATAAATCACCCCACTAATGCTGTGCATCTGTTTTTTCTCATGAAAATTTTATATCTATCATAGCATGGTGTTTCGTGAATAAATTTTGTTAAATAGAGTGTTTTTTATTACTTAAGAAGGATTCACTATGGTCGCGCCTGAGCAAAATGAAATGTTCGATGTCCTCGATAAACAGCGCCAGCATCAACGTCAAGTGGATCGCGTATTAAAAATCGTGCTGCCGATTGTGGCTTTTTTGATGGCCGTGATTTGTGCCAATATGAATATCTGGTCGCCGATCTTTAGCTTTGCCATTTTATGGATTGCCTTTTATGCCGTCGGCATCAAGCGCATGCCAATCTGGCACTGGGTGGTAGCCATTTTGGTCTATTGTGTGGTCGACAATATTCTGAGTTATGGCAACTTTAACCAGACAGGATTTACCCGCCAATTTGGCACCATGTTTATTTTTCTGGGAGTAGTCGGTGTAGGACGTCCTTATTTTGACCGCTGGCTCATGAAAAAATAAAAACCTGCAAATAAAAAAAGCGCCATCAGGCGCTTTTTTTAATATCGAGTTTAAGCTGTTTTACGTAAATCTTTACGCAGGATTTTACCCACGTTCGATTTCGGTAATTCGTCCATAAACTCCACATAGCGTGGACGTTTATAACCGGTCAGATTTTCTTTAGCGAAGGCCAAGACTTCTTCTGTGGTCAAAGACGGATCTTTTTTCACAACAAACAGTTTCGGTACTTCACCAGATTTTTCATCTGGCACACCAATCGCAGCCACTTCCAGTACTTTTGGATGGGTTGCAACAACTTCTTCAATCTCAGATGGATACACGTTAAAACCAGACACTAAAATCATGTCTTTTTTACGGTCTACGATTTTCACATAACCACGTGAATCCATGACACCGATATCACCAGTACGGAAGAAGCCATTAACCATGACTTTTTCAGTTTCGTCTGGGCGGTTCCAGTAGCCTTTCATGACCTGAGGACCACGGATTGAAATTTCACCTTGCTCACCCAGTGCAACTTCATTGCCGTCATCATCCAGAATCGCCACTTCAGTTAATGGCAATGGAATACCGATGGTGCCACTGAATTCTTCAGACGCAGGTGGGTTTGCTGTTGCCACTGGAGAAGTTTCAGATAAGCCATAGCCTTCAACGATATTGGTTCCAGTGACTTTCTTCCATGCTGCTGCAGTAGAAGGAAGTACCGCCATACCGCCGCCCATCGCCATTTTCAGTTTGCTATGATCAAGCTGTTTGAACTCTTCATTGTTCACCAGCGCATTGAATAGTGTATTCACTGCCGGGAAGAAAGTCGGCTGGTATTTACGTAGTTCCTTCATCACCGCAGGAAGATCACGCGGATTCGGAATCAGGACGTTGGCCTGACCTTTATACATGCCATAAAGTGCGCACACCATGAATGCAAAGATATGATAAAGCGGCAAGGCACAGAAAATACGGTCATCTGGCTGGCCATCTTGTGCACCAAACTTACTCTGGAAGATCCCGTCACACTGCAACATGTTCGCAACCAGGTTACGATGTGTCAGTTCAGCCCCTTTCGATACGCCGGTAGTACCACCAGTATATTGTAGAACCGCGGTATCGCTCAGGCTCAACTCAGGACGTTTGTAATTGCTCGGGCTAATTTTATTTAATGCCGTATTGAATTTCACGTGGCCTGGAATGTCCCAAGCTGGAATCTGCTTACGCACAGAACGCAAGACAAAGTTCACCAGAGTTCCTTTCAAAGCACCCAGCATATCGCCTACAGAAGCAATAACCACATGTTTTACCGGGGTTTTACCCAGAATCGCTTGGTAAACAGATGCAAAGTTCTCAATAATCACCAGTACTTCAGCGCCTGAGTCATTTAATTGATGCTCAAGTTCACGCGATGTGTAGAGTGGATTCACGTTGACCAGTACCAAACCTGCGCGGAACACCCCAAGTGCCACGACCGGATACTGAAGAACGTTTGGCATCATCACCGCCACACGTGAACCTTTTGCCAACCCCAAGCTTTGTAAATACGTTGCAAACTTACGGCTCGCCTCTTCCAGATCATTGAAAGTCATGGCCTTATCCATAAAGATAAAGGCATCACGCGAACCAAATTTTTGGAAATTACGTTCAAAAACATCGACTAGAGAAGTATGCTCTGCCGGTAATTCTACTGTTTCCGGAATCCCTGTCTTTTGGTATTCAGCCAACCAAATTTTTTCCATAATGCCCATCTCTCCAATCATAATCCTTAGTGTTTTCAACTGTTTTTTTCAATATCACACGCCATTTTTAGACTTGTATATGTGCAATATTGCATCCATCTTGTTGAATCGTTGTTCATATATAACGTATTTTACAGGATGGATGCTAGTCTTATCTTTGAATCAACAGTTTATTTGCTTTTTGATATCCGCGTGGTAAAAGCTGTCCTTTTGCACCGCGCTTGCCGATATATTTCTGCAAATCATCCCCTTTTAATTTTAACTGCTGTTGTCCTGCAAGCACTTGAATTATTTCATCAAGCTTCAATATTGTCATGGACAAAATTTGATCACCACCTTCAAGTTGTATCAATTTATTTCCTTTACCTTTGTTCAATACAGGCAATTCTGCCAAATCGACAATCAACAGGCGTCCTGCTGAACTGAGCAGTGCAACATGCGTGGCATCTTCGAGTGGCTGCAGGCTCATGACTTGCGCCCCATCGGATAAGTTCAGGAAGGCCTTCCCTGCTTTGGCATTGGTATCCAGCTGTTTGGCCTGCGTTTTAAAACCATAGCCCTTGTTACTCAGCGCCAGGACTTCCGTCTCATCCTCTGCAACAAAGACCTGTTTAAAACTGATGCCGCTGGCAGGTGATAATTTTGAACTTAAAGGTTCACCCAGACCACGCGCCGATGGCAGGTTATTGATTGGCAAGGCATAACTACGTCCCGATTCATCTAATATATAGACACGCTGATTGGATTTGCCCTGTGCATGGCTGAGATATTGATCACCGGCACGGAAATTCAGATTTTCAGCGTCAACATCATGGCCTTTGGCACAGCGAATCCAGCCAGCTTCCGACAAAATAATGGTCACAGGATCGGCTGGTAACATTTCATTTTCATTAATCGCAGCAGCTTCGGCACGTTGCACCAGTGGCGAACGGCGATCATCGCCAAATTTCTTGGCATCATCTTTCAGTTCATTGATGATCAGCGCTTTTAAAGATTCCGGATTGGCCAGCTGTTCACGAATCACCGCAGCCTTCGCTTCCAGCTCGTCCTGCTCACGGCGCATTTCCATTTCTTCAAGCTTGGCCAAATGACGCAATTTCAGCTCCAGAATGGCTTCGGCCTGAATCTCATCAATGCCAAAGCGTTCCATTAACACGGGCTTGGGCTGATCTTGTTCACGAATAATCTGAATCACTTCATCGATACTCAAGTAGGCAATGATCAGCCCCCCCAGAATATGCAGGCGTTTTTCGATTTTGTTCAGATGATATTGCAGACGACGGGTCACCGTGGTTTTACGGATCTCGATCCATTCCAGTAAAATGCGACGAATCGATTTCACCTGTGGACGGCCATCGGCACCAATCATATTCATGTTGACACGGTAGCTCGATTCCAGATCAGTGGTGGCAAATAAATGACTCATCACCGCTTCGGCATCAATCCGGTTAGAACGCAATACAATCACTAAACGGGTTGGATTGGCATGATCCGATTCATCCCGTACATCGCTGACCAAAGGCAGTTTCTTGGCCTGCATCTGGTCGGCAATCTGGGTGATGATTTTGGAGCCTGAGACCTGATATGGCAGTTCGGTAATCACAATTTCATTTTTATCGACGGTATAGACCGCGCGCATACGATAACTACCACGACCTGTGACCTGAATTTTTAACAGTTCAGCAGGTGGGGTAATAATTTCTGCTTTGGTCGGCAAGTCCGGCGCAGGAATATATTCTGAGATTTTTTCATCGGTCAGATTCGGGTTACGAATCAGGGCAATGGTGCCTTTAATCACTTCACGCAGGTTATGCGGCGGAATGTCGGTGGCCATACCGACGGCGATTCCCGTTGTACCATTTAAGAGAATATTCGGTACACGTGCCGGCAAGTTCACCGGCTCTTTCATCGAACCGTCAAAGTTGTCCTGCCAGTCACAGGTACCCTGACCCAGTTCAGACAGTAACAGTTCACTGTACTGAGACAGTTTGGCTTCGGTATAACGCATTGCGGCAAAAGACTTCGGATCATCGGGTGAGCCCCAGTTGCCCTGTCCTTCAATAAACGGATAACGATAGCTAAACGGCTGTGCCATCAGCACCATGGCTTCATAACAGGCCGAGTCACCATGCGGATGATATTTACCCAGTACGTCACCGACGGTACGTGCAGATTTCTTTGGTTTGCTGGTCCATTTCAGGCCCAGCTCACTCATGGCATAGACAATACGGCGCTGTACCGGTTTCAGGCCATCACTGATGTGCGGTAATGCCCGATCCATAATCACGTACATGGCGTAATTCAGATAAGCTTGTTCGGTAAATTCTGCTACGGAGCGGTTTTCTGTCGCATGATGCGCAAGGCTTGTCATAACAACCTATAGTCCTAAATAATTCGTTTTTGTATCAATGTTTCTTATGCTATGTCGCGGCTGGGGATGACACAAGAGCATCAAATGCCTCAGCGCGACAATTTGTGTCTTATGGCCTAAAAATATCCACTTTATAGACCCTAAGCAACTAAAAATTCATCAAGTTTATAAGCCCATCGACTCAAGGGTCTTGCCTTTGGTTTCTTCACCCAAAACCAGAATCACGATTGCAACGGCAACCAGAACCGCAGTAAACATGGTGAAGACATAACTGAAACCATTTGGCATGCCCATCAGATGGGTGACAGCAAAAGGTGCTGCGATGCCCCCAATTCGGCCTACTGCGCCAGCCCAGCCTGAACCAAAAGCACGGATATTGGTTGGATATTGTTCTGGTGTATAGGTATAAAGCACGCCCCAAGCACCCAGATTAAAGAAGGACATCAGACAGCCCCAGATCACAATTTCGGTGACACTGCCCGACTGGCCAAAGAAATATGCCGAGATGGCACACATGCCGATGAAACCTGCCAAGGTCGGTTTACGACCGAGTTTTTCGACCAGCCATGCTGCCACCAGATAACCGGGCAACTGCGCTAAAATCATAATCAGCACGTATTCAAAGGACTGGACGATGCTATAGCCTTCTTTGACCAGCAAACTTGGCAACCAGGTAAAGATGCCATAATAAGAAAATATAATACCGAACCAGATCAGCCACAGCATGAGGGTACGACGCGCAAAGATACCCGACCACAACTGGGTAAATGAAATATACTGTTTCTCTGCGACCGGCTTCACTTCAAAGATTTCATAAACTTCAACGCCGCATTGACGCTCGATCTTTTTCACCAGTGCCGAAGCTTCTTCTACACGGCCACGGTTAATCAGAAATGGAATAGATTCCGGCACCATTTTCCAGATCACAATCGCATATAGCGCAGGCAGACCACCGATCAGGAAAGCGGTTTGCCAGCCAAAATCCGGAATGACAAAGCGCGATACCAGAGCCGCAACCAACCAGCCCAGTCCCCAGAAGCTTTCCAGCAATACGATAAAACGGCCACGCACATGCGCAGGAATATATTCACTGACCAGCGTCACTGCCACGGGTAACTGTCCACCCAGACCTAAACCGACGATAAAACGAAACACCAACAACCAGGTCAAATTCGGTGCAAAAGCGCAGGCCGCTGTAGCCAAGCTATAAATCACCAGTGTCACAGCGAATACGGTTTTACGGCCGAAACGGTCTGCCAGACCACCTGAACAGATTGCACCGATTGCCATACCAACAAAACCGATGGATACTACCCAGCTTTTTTGATCCGCAGTCATCTGCCAGTCTTCAGCCATTTTTGCCAGAATAAAGGAAATCAATCCGGTATCCATCGCATCAAACATCCAACCCAGTCCAATCACCACCAGCAAGGTGTAGTGAAACTTACCAATCGGTAAGCGTTGTATGCGAGAAACTAAATCCATAACAAAAATCTCTGATCAGGTGGAACGGGAGATGCTGCTTTCTCAACAGGTAGGCTGCTTTGTATTTTTTATACTATGAATTAAGCTGAATGCGGCTATTTTTTATAGTCGCATTCATGACGATTACAAATCAGGATTCGTCTTTGGAAGATGCCGAATGTTCATCATCTTCTTTATAAATGAATTTTGGCATTTCCAGTCCAAAATAGATGGCGATCAAACGCAAGCTAAAGCCGAAAATCAGGGTGGAAAGAATGGTCAGGTCCTGCGACAAGCCGTAATGGCTACAGAGCCAGTAAAAGATCACTGAAACAAAAGCAATACTGGCATACAGTTCACGACGGAAAACCAAAGGTACATCATTACATAGGATGTCACGCAAGATCCCGCCGGATACACCGGTCAAGACACCTGCAACGGCACTCACCACAAAACCATGTCCCATTTCCAGAGCAATCTGGCAGCCAATAATGGTAAAACCAATCAGACCCAAGGCATCCAGTACCAGGAAGACATTACGTAACTGGCGCATCCATTTTGCAATCAGGATGGTGACGAAAGCAGCGCAACAGGTCAGCACCAGATATTCGGGGTGTTTGACCCAGGTTAAAGGATAATGTCCCAGCAGAACATCACGGACCGAACCACCACCCAATGCCGTAACACAGGCAATGATCATGACACCAAACCAGTCCATGCTGCGCCGGCCAGCAGACAGTGCCCCGGTCATCGCTTCAGCGGTAATTGCAATAATATAGATGACGGTCAGTAACATCGCCCTGCTTCCACCTGAGGCTTTGAGATGGCGCTTATTCTAAGCTAAATCTATGTGAAAGTTATAAAAATCCCGCACAACATTGCTTAAATTTTTTCCCCGAGCCACAAATGCAAACCTGTTTCATGCTGAGTTTCTGCTCCGTGGTCGGGTCCAGAAAATACCAGTGGCCTTCAAATTTTACAAAATGCGAAGCTTCATGATGCACTTGTGCCTGCTTGCCATCATGAAAATGCGCCTTAAACTCGACTAAGGCGTGATTTTTATCTAATTTTTCATTGGCTTGAACAATCTCAAGCTTTAACCACTGATTGGCTTTACTCCAATCACTAATGGCTTGCAAATCCAGTGCCTGCTGCTGACCCAGCGCAGTCGTGGTTTTGATGTAATCGATTTCATGCTTGGCAAAGGCACTATAACGGGAACGCATCAGTTGCTGCGCAGTCTCTGCGACCTGTTGTCCAGTATGTAAGGGCTGACAGCAGCTATGATATTCACCTTGTCCGCATGGACATGCTTCTGACATTTCAGTTCCATAAAAATAGCCCGACAATGCAGGCTATTTTAGCAAACTTTACCAACCCAACGCTGACTATAGTTTAGTCCTGCGCAGGAAGCTGCGGAATGATATGCACTTTATCGATCTTATGACCGTCCATGGTCACCACCTCAAAGATATGCCCGTCTGCTTCAAACTTTTCACCGCTGTGCGGTAAACGTGCCATATGGAATAACACATAGCCAGACAGGGTCGAATATTCTTCAGTTTCATTGACCAGATCACGATCCAGCAGCAAGGAAACGTGACGAATATCGGTGGAACCGTCCAGAATCAGGCTGCCATCATCCAGACTTTCTGCTGCCACTTGCAGCTCATCTTCATCTGGAAATTCACCGGCAATCGCTTCAAGAATATCAATCGGCGTGGCAATCCCTTCAATTGAGCCATATTCATTCAGCACAATCGCCATCTGTAAGGGAGCTTGACGCAACTGATCCATCACCATCAGTACCTGAGCATTTTCATGTACGATGACTGGCTCACGTAAATGCTTTTCAAAGTCCAGCACCCCAGTTTCAATATATTCATTCAGGACTTTATGGGTCAGCACCACACCGGCAATATTGTCCAGTTCGCCGCGAGCGATGATCAAACGCGAATGGCTCATCTGCAACAATTGTGCTTTGATGCTGTCGGCATCATTGTCCAGATCGATCCATTCCAGTTCGGGACGCGGCGTCATCACCGATTTTACCGGACGTTCAGACAGACCCAAAACTCCCTGCACCATGACACTGTGATAGATGCCGTTGTCATCATTAAAGACTTCATCAGCAAAGGCACGGGTTGCCAGAACATCTTCCGGCTCCGAAGAATCATTGTCCTGAGCAGGTTTACCACCGAGCATCCGCATCACTGCAGAAGCAGTTCGGTAACGCATATCCGTGGTGGTCACCATTTTTTCCTGATTGCGTTTCATGGTCTGATTAATAAACTCGACAATGACAGAGAAGCCAATCGCTGCGTATAAGTAACCTTTCGGAATATGGAAACCAAAGCCTTCTACCACCAGCGAGAAACCGATCATCATCAGGAAGCCCAGACACAGAATCACCACGGTCGGATGTCTGTTGACAAAATCCATCAGGGCTTTGGATGCCCAGAGCATAATCCCGATGGCAATAATCACGGCAATCATCATCACTGACAGGTCTTTGACCATACCTACTGCAGTAATTACGCTGTCCAATGAGAATACGGCATCCAGCACCACGATCTGGACAATCACCATCCAGAATACTGCATGGACCGGATTTTCTTCTTTAATGACCGGTTTGGCTTCCAGACGCTCATGCAGTTCCATGGTGCCTTTAAACAGCAGGAACACCCCACCAAACAATAGAATCAGATCTCGACCCGAGAAAGCATGATCAAATATATGGAACAGTGGATCAGTAAGAGTGACCACCCAGGCAATCGAAGCCAGCAAGATCAAACGCATCACCAGGGCCAGCATTAAGCCCACAACCCGTGCAGTATTACGTTGTTCTGGTGGCAGTTTCTCCGCCAGAATGGCAATAAAAACCAGATTGTCGATCCCGAGTACAATCTCAAGAACAATTAATGTGAGTAAACCGACCCAGGCTGAGGGGTCAGACATCCATTCAAAGATCATACGCTTGGCTCCTGAAACTCAGGACTGCTGTACTGAATGAACTGAGGCTGAAATGAAACAGCATAATATTTTTGATATTGAATAATATCAATTATTTGATGGCGATTTATAGCGTTACACGGCCAACGACCACTACCCATTTTCGTTCTATTGTTGTGAAACCAATTTTCAGTATATCAAGATCAAATCTAAATTCACCTGTTTTCATGGCTGTTTGTCGATGAATTTCGCTTGCCTGTTTATGGTGAAATGGTACCTGCTCACAGAATTGTCATATTTATTAATTAAGCTGTAGTCACAAGAAAGAAAAATGATAAGGTGAAGAAAAGAAATGCAAAGCGTAATTCAAATGACAGATTATTTTAAAGACAACTCCCCAAAAACAACTCGCCCTCTAGTGGCACTCTATTGTGGTTCACGTGCAGGCAACAAACCGGTTTATTTAGAAAAAGCCATTCATCTCTCGCAAGGACTGGCAGAACATGGTTTCGGGCTAGTCTATGGTGGCGCCAGTATTGGCCTGATGGGACAGGTCGCGGATGCCATGATCCAGCATGGCGGTGAAGCCGTTGGGGTGATTCCCGAATTTATGCTGGATTATGAAATTGCCCATAACCAGCTCACTGAATTACATGTGGTGACCAGCATGCATCAACGTAAGGCTATGATGGCTGAGCGGGCCTGTGCCTTTGTGGCACTACCGGGCGGACTGGGCACGTTTGAGGAAATTCTGGAAATTGCCACCTGGGGTCAGCTGAACCAGCACCAGAAACCGATGATGCTATATAACGTTAACGGTTTTTATGATGCCTTGATTATGCAGCTGGACCGTGCCGTTGAAGACGGGTTTTTGCCTCCCCAGCATCGCGCCAAACTAATTGTTTGCGAAGATGAAAATGAAATTTATAGCTCATTAACCAATTTGGGCCATCCACAAAGATTTGTGGTTTAAAGCATTCAAAGTAAAAAAGCGAGCACTGGGCTCGCTTTTTTTATGGATTATGGCTGCTAGTTATTGACCATAATTCGTCACAAAATCATAGAACATCGGCAAGGTGGTCGCCAGAATCACAGACATGGCCAGACCGAACATCAGTTTCATCGCATCTGCACTGACATTACGTGAAGTCCGATGTTTGTTGACTTCATCCAGAATCATCGACATGGCAAATTCACGACCTGCGAGTAACCCGAGGAACACCCAGGTGGTACTCATTGGAATGTTGCTCCATTCTTTAAAGATCAACAGGATAATGGCATACAGGAAGTCGATAATCGTCGCAGCACGAATGTCAGTCACGCCGGTTTTAGTATCGACAATGTTCTGGATGGCCCCACCACGTTGATACAGAATGACGCCCAGCAAGACCACAAATACCGCAATGGCAAACATCAGGAATTCAAACGGAACCTGACGCGGCACATACACGAAGATGTTGGCCAGATCCTGAATCAGCCATTGGCTCCACAGGAAACCGGTAGAGACCCACTGCAAGCCCATCCAGACCTTGGAGTGCTCCTGATGACGTGTCTTGGCAAAATGTCGTGCCAGTTGCTTGACCACAAAACGATAGATGACAATCGCCACCACAAAGGCCACCGCATAGCCCATCATCGATTTCACCATCATCGAGCCTAGACTGGCAGGAGAGAAAATCGTAAGAACCAGGAAGGTGGTACTGACTGGAATCCCGTATTTGGTGAGCATTAACAGGAGAATAGGCGGCACAATGTACAGCCAGGTAATGCCACCTTCAGGGAAAGGAATCGTTTCTAAACGGCCATATGAGGCATCACCCACCCCGGATGCATACCAACCATAGACCAATACGACAATTAAAATTGAGCTGATATAAATCCACAACACCCACCATGGACGATGTGAATTCGAGGAAATAAATGTCCCTAAGGTTTGAGGCACATCATTTCCGACAATAGAATAAGCGGCTAAACAGAAGCCGATCACCATCAAAATCTCGATTGTCATAAAAACAAACCTATACGCGAGGAGATTTCAGCATTGCTGAAAAGTTGGCCCAAGATTATGACGGTTTTATTTCATTTTCATGACAATTTTGTCATATTTTCATTTGATAAAGATGAAAATGACAGAGAAAGCTGTTTATAAACAAAAAGTACTGCTTTAATTTTATTTTTATCGCTCTTTACAGATATGAGGCACCGATCTGATAAATACTCACTTTCTTATGAGTTTTACACTTATAACTGATTTATATCTTGAAAAAAAGTTCACACGTATTCACTACACCTGTGCCTTACTCTTCCTTTAAACTATTCAAAATTTTCAGTTTTCCAGAATTATGAATGCCACGCCTATGCATCAAGCCTTAGATCCCGAATTCAGACTGCTGGTCTTGTTGGTATCGATCGGATTTTTTATGCAGGGGCTGGATACCACCATTATTAATACAGCTCTGCCCGCGATTGCACATAACCTACAGGCCGATCCTTTACGCATGCACAGTGTTGTGGTGGCTTATGTCTTGTCTGTGGCAGCCTGTATTCCCTTGAGTGGCTGGCTGGCAGACCGTTTCGGCGTCAGAAATATCTATTTTGCTGCAATTATTATTTTCTCTTTGGCCTCTTTGGGCTGTGCCTGGTCAGATAGTCTGAATGAATTGCTGGCTTATCGGATCTTGCAAGGAACGGGTGGCGCCTTACTGCTCCCCGTCGGCCGTTTGGCCATGCTCAAGATCATTCCCCGTACCCAGTTTCTGGCTGCCATGAGCCTAATGAGTCTGGCCGGCCTGATTGGCCCCCTGATTGGTCCAACTCTTGGGGGCTGGATGGTGGAATATCTGTCCTGGCAATGGATTTTCCTGATCAATCTGCCGATTGGCTTACTGGGAGCGCTGATTACTTTTAAGGCCATGCCGAATGTCATTGAACCGCTGGTCGCTCGCTTTGATTATTGGGGCTTTGTCTTGCTGGTTGTGGCCATGGTGGGACTCTGTCTGGGAATTGAAAATTTTGCCAGTCCACAAAATTCGCTGTGGTGGAGTCTGAGTCTGATTCTGGCCGGAATCTTGGCGGCCCTGATGTATGCCTATCATTCGCATACGCATAGCAACGCCCTGTTCCGCAGTCGGCTCTTTAAAAATAAAATTTATGCGATTGGCATTCTGGGGAATTTTTTTGCCCGTCTTGGCGGTAACTCGATTCCATTTTTACTCCCCCTTATGTTGCAAGTCGCCTTTGGTTTTGAGCCCTTTATTACCGGTCTATTGATGATTCCAACCGTACTCGGCTCTCTGGCGTCTAAACCGATTATCCGAAAAATCATTCAGCGTTTTGGTTATCGTCGGGTTTTGCTGGTCAATACCTTATTGGTGGGTCTGTGTATTGCCAGTTTTGCCCTGACCACGGCGGACACCCCGATCTGGCTGCGTGCAATTCATTTCTTTATCTTCGGCATTTTAAATTCCCTACAATTTGTATCGATGAATACCCTGACTTTAAAGGACTTAAGCCAGCAGGATGCCAGTAGCGGCAACAGTTTCCTGTCGATGATCATGATGCTGTCAATGAGTATTGGGGTGGCGCTGGCAGGCACCCTGGTCAATATGCTGAGTGCCTATTACGGCGCTGACAATCTGGTGGCTGCTTTTCATGTGTCACTGATCTGTTTAGGCTGTATCAATATTATTGCGGCTTATATTTTCTGGCATATTCCTAAAAACACCCCTGTTTAATACGATATATTAACGCCAGGCGAATGCAGCCTTTAAGCTCAGGTTTAGATACAGGTAAGAACTGAAAATGCAAAAAAATCTGGCTCTGAACAGATTCAAACAGCCGCTTTTCATCGGGCTTGGCATTCTGATCGCCGTGATGATTATCGCCATGATTTATCTTTGCCTGATTAAAGCCCCTTCTGCGCATGCAGCAGATTATCCGATCCAGGGTTTCGATGTATCACACCATCAACAAGAAATTCAATGGCAGCAGATTTCGCCGGAAAAATACCGTTTTGTCTATCTGAAAGCCACAGAAGGTGGTGACTTTAAAGATACGCGTTTTCAAGAGAACTGGCTCAAGGCGCGGGAACGCGGCTTTCTGGTTGGTGCCTATCATTTCTATCGGCTTTGTCGCGATGGCAGCATTCAGGCACAGAACTTTATCGACTCCGTCCCCAAGCAAGCCAATGCTTTACCGCCGGTGATTGATCTGGAGTATGACCGCAATTGCATCAATACCTATTCCAAAGAGCAGCTTCTAAACGAAATCCAGATCATGCACGATGCCCTGCAAAAGCATTATGGCAAACAGCCAATTTTCTATATTTCTAAAGCATTTTATAATATTGTACTGGCAGGATATTTTCCAGAAGTGCCACTCTGGGTACGCGAGTATAAGGGTCTGCCCGATTTAAACAACCAGCCCAAATGGACCTTCTGGCAACATAGCAATCAGGGTAAAATTCCCGGCATTAGTACAACTGTGGATCTGAATGTGTTCTATGGCTCAGAACAGCAGTGGCTGGATTTTCTGAGAATGAATGCAATTGCAGTACCATCATCTACTCATCAGGCCAAATAAAATCGATCGCTTGAAAACAAGCGCTTTATAAAAGTAGAAAAATAAGGAAATAAAAATCTTGAAATGGATTAAAGGTATTTTACTCGGTCTGGTGATTGTTCTGCTGCTCATAGCGGGTGTGCTGGCTTATCTGCTGCAACCTTCAGGCAAGCTCAGTGACTTTCAGAACTGGCAGCCGCAAAGCAGTTCCTCTCGTTCTGGACTAAACGTTAAATTTTTCGGTGTTTCCACCCTGTTGCTGGATGATGGTCAGGATCAGATCCTGATAGATGGTTTCTTTAGCCGGCCGTCGTTGTCGCAAGTGCTTAGCGGTCCAATTCAGAGTGATAGCGTGCTATTAAGGCAGCTAATTCAAGAGCATGAACTGCACCGGGCCAAAGCCATTCTGGTCAGTCACTCGCATTATGATCATGTTCTGGATCTACCGGCTTTACTGGAAATGCTTCCTGAAACCGCTGTCATCGGTTCACCCACTAGCCTGAATATCGCCCGGGCAAATCCCAAAGTAAGTCCGCAGCAGTTACACTCCGTCACGCCTAGGCAAATACAGCACGTCAACAAATTTCAAGTAACCGCAATTCCTTCACAACATACGCCAGCCACAGCGGTAAATGATGACCTAGGCGAAGAGCTACTCCAACCTTTAGCCCTGCCGGCCAAATTTTCCGAATTTAAGGAAGGCGGCAGTTTTGATTACCTGATTGAGCATTCAGGACACAAGATTCTGGTCAAGGCCAGTACCGGATTTATCCCGGATCAATTTAAAAACCTGCAGGTCGATACGTTATTTTTGGGTATTGCCCAGCTCTCCAGACAATCCAATGACTATCAGCGGCACTATCTGGCTGAAACCCTGCAAACGCTCAAACCCAAAGTGGTCATCCCGATACATTGGGATGATTTTTTCCAGCCTTTAAGCCAGCCGCTACAATTTTTACCCCGTCTTGCCGATGACACTCCAAAAAGTTTGAATCTTCTGATTCAGGCCGCCGAGGCACAAGGAACAAAAGTCGTTCTGCTCAGCGGACCGCAACCCTATTTACTCAACTCAGCCGTCGCTTCCCAATCCGATTAAAGCCCCTTAAGATAGCGGCTATGCGCAAAATTATTCATATCGATATGGATGCGTTTTATGCCTCGGTCGAGCTGCGTGAACGTCCAGAACTCAGACACCTGCCTGTGGTGATTGCCTCGCATCATCCCCGGGCGGTGGTTGCGGCTGCCTCCTATCCGGCACGCGAATATGGTCTACGTTCTGCCATGTCGATGGGACAGGCGCGCAAGCTCTGTCCGCAGGTCATCGTAATTGAGCCGGACTTTGCCAAATACCGTCAAGTTTCTGCACAGATCCATCAAATTTTCCAGCAATATACCGCCCTGATTGAGCCTTTATCGCTAGATGAAGCCTTTCTGGATGTCACAGAAAATTTACAACAGATTCCAAGTGCTACCGAAGTCGCTATGCGAATTCGTGAGGATATTTTTCAAGCCACCGGATTAACCGCTTCTGCTGGTGTAGCGCCCAACAAGTTTCTCGCTAAAATTGCTTCGGACTGGCACAAACCGAATGGGATCTGTGTAATTAAACCTTCACAGGTACAACAGTTTATTCAGAATTTGCCGCTAAAAAAAATTCCCGGTGTCGGTAAAGTCACCCAGGAAAAACTGAAAAGCCTGAACCTGAACACCTTAGGCGATTTACAGCAAATTGATGAAGCCTTACTGATTCAGCATTTTGGCAAATATGGCCGGCGGCTGTTTTTATATGCTCAAGGTATTGATGAACGGCCGGTCGAAGTGGAACGGGAACGCCAACAAATTTCCAAAGAAACCACTTTTGATGATGACCTGCATCTAAACCAATGTCGCCCCTATTGGGAACCTTTACTTGGACAAGTATGGCAAAGCCTACAAAAGAAACAGCTTTCGGCTCGCGGCGTTACGGTCAAATTAAAACTCAAGAATTTTCAGGTGATGCAACACAGTAAAAGTTTTAAACAGGTGCTGCGTAGTCCACAGGAATTAGCCCAAGCCTTAGACTTACTGCTCGACGATTTGCATATTGCCCCGCAAATGCAATTCCGACTGATCGGCGTCGGCGTGTATCAGCTCAGCATCCCCGAAACTGAAACCCAGTTATTGCTACTCTAAACCTTTTTTGTTCATGTTTTAATCATCAGTTTAAAAATACGGCAACTTTGTTTTTACATTTTGATTTTTTAGAGTACTCTATCTGCGCAATGCATTATCCATGTATGTGCTGAGATGCTGAAAATCACCTTTACTTTCAGCATGCTGTCCTGTGATTAGCGTGACGATCAAATCCGAATATTACAGGGCAACTCTGATGTAACTCATGGAATCCCCTCCTGCATGTCTTCTGTAAATTCTTCTGTTATTCAAGAACAACGCGCACGTAAAGCTGCGCTATCTAGTTTTGTTGGTGCTGTTGTCGATTGGTATGATTTTCTCCTTTACGGCATTGTTGCAGCCTTAATTTTTAAAGATCAGTTTTTCCCCAGTATTGGCGAGAACATGGGCACCCTGGCGGCACTAGCCACCTTTGGGGTCGGCTTCCTGTTTCGTCCTTTAGGCGGTGTGGTATTTGGTCACTTTGGTGACAAGCTCGGCCGCAAAAAAATGCTGGTACTCACTGTAATCCTGATGGGAATTTCCACGGTCGGGATTGGCCTGCTGCCAAATTTTGAAGCGATTGGCTGGTGGGCACCGGTACTGCTGGTGTTTTGTCGAGCCTTGCAAGGCTTTGCCGTGGGTGGTGAATGGGGCGGTGCAGCCCTCATGGCCGTAGAAAATGCGCCAAAAGGAAAAAAAGCCTTTTACAGCAGTGGGGTTCAGGTCGGCTACGGCGTTGGTCTGGTTCTGGCGACCGGTGCAGTATCACTTATTCTTGCGACACTGGGTGAAGAAGCCTTTGCCGAGTGGGCATGGCGTATTCCCTTTTTAGCCAGTATCGTGTTGATCGGCATTGCCATGTGGATTCGCCGTGATCAGGATGAATCACAAGAATTTGTAGAAAAGGTGGTGAAAGCAGACCATCAACCAGAAAAGCTGCCGATCTTGCAGGCGATTAGCAAACATCCAAAAGCTTTCTTTTATATTATTGCCTTACGCTTGACAGAGTTGCTGACCATGTATCTGGTTACCAACTTTGCCCTGAACTATTCGACTAGCAATCTGGGCATGGACAAACAGTTCTTCCTGAATATCACCCTGATGGTCGGGGCAATCAGCTGTTTCAGTATTCCATTTTTTGCCTGGCTGGCAGATAAATTTAATCATCAGAAAATGTGCGTCTGGGGCGGTTTGATTGGTGCACTCTCAGCCTTCCCATTCTTTATGGCGCTCGATGCACAAAACACCTGGATGATTATTGTTGGCGCAATTTTACTGGCGAACGTCGCACACGATATGGTAGTTAGTGTCCATCAACCGATTTTCACCTCACTGTTTGGCACAGAATACCGCTACAGCGGTGCCGGAGTTGGCTATCAGGTGGCGAGTATCATTGGTGGTGGTTTTACCCCATTTATTGCAGCAGCACTGGTGATTTGGGCGGATGGTTCATGGCATTATGTAGCCATCTATCTGGCGGTGGGTTGTCTGCTGACTGCATTGGTCGCAGCCCTGATGCCCAAAACTCAGGATGAACAACATGACAGTTGAACGTTTACACGTATCGAAACGCTTTTCGGAAATTGCCATTGCAGGCAATCTGGTACATCTTGCCGGGCAACTGGCCACAGATGTTGAGCTGGATATCAAAGGTCAAACCCAACAAACTTTAGATATTATCGACCAGTTTCTGGCAGATGTCGGTACAGACAAAAGTCACATCATGTCAGTCACAATTTATCTCAAGGATATTGAGCATGACTATGCGGCTTTTAATGAAGTCTGGGATGCCTGGGTGGCGGATATCGAAGCGCTGCCTCGTACCTGTGTCGAAGCAAAACTGTATGATCCACGGGTATTGGTCGAACTGACCGTCGTGGCGGTTAAACCGGAATAATTTTCCTAGATCGATTCATAAAAAAGCATGCTTCTGGCATGCTTTTTTGTTTTAACCGACTGCTTTAATTTTACTGCGCTCTAAATCTGAATATAGATAGTATTTTTTCAGATCATTGCTAACTGTATATTTGGGCATTTTCTGCATTTGCGCTTGCTCCTGCAAAAAGTCTTGGCGCAACTGATAATATTCCGGCACATCGTCGTAACGGATCACCCGATAACCAGCCATGGTCAGTAATGCATCCTGGAACCCTGTCTGTTGTGGACGCTTAAGGATTAAAGGGTCATCTACCGCTACAACTGCCAGAATCTGATATTGCTGATCCAGAATTACAAAATCGGCAGTCAGGTTACGGTACTTGTGTCGAGTCCGGTTAAATTTGGTGGTCATTAAGGCATCATAGGAAACATGAGCCAGAATGATGCATTCTGGTAAAACTTCTCTCAGGCGAGTGAAGGTCAATTGCTCATTCAGATTGAAAATCGCACGCTGCTTCAACGCGCTGTCTTGTGGTTTGGAATTATTTCCGAGCTTTTTCCATGCCATGAGCACGACACAGAAGAGCAGGAAACTCCCAATCATAATATAGGTGGTCATGCCTAAATCCTTGCATTCTTATAATCATTTTTGTTTTATTGTTGTGCAGTATAAACCCACGCTTTATTTTAAATAGAGCTAACAACCAATCTGCTTAAATACCCATACAACCGGTATCAAAACTCGATTTTGTGTTACCTAAAATGACATCTTTTTGAATGCCAATGAAAGTGGATTTAAAGTACTGATAACGCACTCTAAAACATCCATAGAATTGATCGCAATACAAATCTGCTTAACTGTAGGACAATTCCGACAAAGTGTTATTTTTATACCACTTTTTAGCAATACATAATGCAAATAATACATCCCTTTACATTTTTTAATCATAGTCCTTAGCTACGTTACTTTACCCTAGCGCTAAAAAAAGACACCGAAGTGTCTTTTTATTAACTTAATTATGCACGTGATTTTGATTTAGCTTTAGGCTTCTGCCCACCAAAGGGTTTCTTGGCATCGCCCGTTTCACGTGGTGGCAAACCAGTATGCTGGGTCAGAATTTGACCACGCTCAGGACGCTTCTTGGTATTTGAAGGACGAGACTGAGCTTGTGCAGCCTTGCTACGGTTCCCCTGCTCGCCGGTACGTTTTTGCGAATCACCGGCAACCGTCGAATTTTTCTTACGCGCCGATTGATACTGACCATCTGCACTGCCGGCAGGCTGATAAGTCGGAATCAAATGCTGTTTCGAGTTACCAATTAAATCCTGACGACCCATTTCTTTCAGGGCTTCACGCAGTAAAGGCCAGTTGTTTGAATCATGATAACGCAAGAAAGCTTTGTGCAGACGACGACGCTTCTCACCTTTCACAATATCGACATTTTCAGTATAACGCGCCACTTTTGCCAGTGGGTTTTTACCGGTGTAATACATGGTGGTAGCCGTTGCCATCGGTGATGGATAGAAGGTCTGCACTTGGTCAGCACGAAAACCGTTCTTCTTCAACCAAATCGCAAGATTCATCATGTCGTAATCGGTAGTCCCCGGATGCGCTGCGATGAAATAAGGAATCAGATACTGTTCCTTGCCGGCTTCCTTACTATAACGTTCAAACATCTGTTTGAAACGATCATAGGTTCCGATTCCCGGCTTCATCATTTTATTGAGTGGGCCTTTTTCGGTATGTTCCGGTGCAATTTTTAAATAACCACCGACGTGATGGGTCACCAGTTCTTTGACATATTCAGGGTTTAAAACCGCTAAGTCATAACGTAAACCAGAACCAATCAAGATCTTCTTAATACCCGGTAATGAACGTGCTTTACGGTATAACTGGGTCAATGGTGCATGATCGGTATGCAGGTTCTGACAAACGCCCGGGAAGACACAAGATGGTTTACGGCAGTTCTTTTCAATCTCTGGATCTTTACAGGCCAGACGGTACATGTTGGCTGTCGGGCCACCTAGGTCTGAAATAATCCCGGTAAAGCCCGGCGCCGTATCACGGATTTTTTCCACTTCACGCAGAATCGACTCTTCAGAACGGTTCTGGATAATACGACCCTCATGTTCTGTAATCGAACAGAAGGTACAGCCACCAAAACAGCCACGCATGATGTTCACAGAGAACTTGATCATGTCAAACGCTGGAAAACGCGCTTCACCATAAGCAGGATGTGGCAAACGTGCATAAGGCAGGTCAAACACATAGTCCATTTCTTCCGTGGTCAACGGAATTGGTGGCGCATTTAGCCAGACATCACGTTCACCATGCTTTTGTACCATGGCACGGGCATTGCCCGGATTGGTTTCTAAATGCAAAATTCGGTTGGCATGGGCATAAAGCACCGGATCTGCAGCCACTTCTTCAAATGCAGGCAAGCGAATTACAGCCAGTTCACGCGGTGGTAATTTATGTTTAATTGCTTTTGAAGCAGGTTGTAATTGCACAATTTGCGTATCAGGATCTAGCTCATCGCCGGCCCGCACAATCGGATTGGCGACAGGCTCTTTCTGGAAACCTTGATATTGAGTCAGACTATCTTTGTCTTTTTCAATTTCACAACCTTCCAGATCTTCAGTCATCACATAAGGGTTAATGATTGGATCGACACGGCCAATCGCATCAACATCATTCGAGGCAATTTCGACAAACTTTGCTTTCGATGCACGGTTATGTTTATTGACAATGAACGCAGTACCGCGAACATCGGTAATCTCGTGAATTTTTTCGCCACGCGCCAGACGATGCATAATTTCGGTAATTGAGCGTTCGCCATTGCCGTACATCAAAAGATCGGCTTTTGAGTCCATCAACACTGAACGACGGACTTTATCTGACCAGTAATCATAATGTGCAATACGACGCAGAGAAGCTTCAATTCCACCTAATAATACAGGCACATCTGGATATGCTTCACGGACACGCTGACAATATACAGTTGCTGCACGGTCTGGACGTTTATTTGGCTGATTATCTGGGGAATAGGCATCATCCGAGCGGATTTTACGGTCGGCGGTATAACGGTTGATCATGGAATCCATGTTCCCTGCCGTTACCCCCCAAGCAATATTCGGTTTACCCAGAACGCGGAACGCATCCACGTTGGTCCAGTCTGGCTGTGCAATAATACCGACACGAAAGCCTTGGGCTTCTAATACCCGGCCAATAATACCTGAACAGAAAGACGGATGATCAATATAGGCATCGCCACAGACCAGAATAAAGTCACAGCTGTCCCAGCCGAGTTGATCCATTTCCTCGCGTGACATCGGCAAAAAAGGCGCAGGGTCAAAACAAGACGCCCAATATTTGTCGTAATCAAACAACGCTTTTGGCGCAGTCTGCATGGTATAAGCAGTAGACATGGCTAGCAATTCTCGGCTGGCAGATGATAGGAGATCTAAAATAAGATCAAAGATGAAAGCCGATCATTTTACCATGAATTAGACCCAGCTTGCTTGATTATAATTTATACAAAATCAGGAACTAAGCGAATCAAAACTTGGGCATCATCAGAATTGAAAGCAAAATGATCCGCAAGATAAATGCACAGGGTTTATTTTATAGAGAAAAATCTAAATACGATGTTCTAATCTGAGCGGAGCTTGAAACTGAATGCCAGACCACTCAACAACAGTAGCGCAATAAATGCAGTTAATCCACTCCAACCATAATTTTCCCAGACCAGTCCACTCGAACTGCCCAACACACTGGAACCGAGGTAATAACAGAATAAATATAGCGAAGAACCGACTGCCCGATATTGTAGCGACTGGATCGACACCCAGCTACTTGCAGTAGAGTGCGCGGCAAAAAATGAAAAAGTGAAGATTAGTAATCCGATAAAGACCAGAGCCAGCTGGTTGAGCAGCATGAGTGTTAATCCAAGGAGCATCATCAGCATCATGACGACCAATGTCTTGAATTTACCATAATGCCGACCCCAATGTGCCGCTCGGGGGGAGCTATAAATACCAGCCAAATATGTCACCGAGATTAAACCAATCCAGGCCTGTGATAATTCAAAAGGTGCCTGAAGCAAACGATAGCTGAGATAGTTAAATATCGAGACAAAACAGCCCATCAGGATAAAACCTTGCAGAAATAAAATCCGAAGTTTCGGATCGGCCAGATTATGCCTGAATGAGTTTTTGAATCGATTAAACTTGATCGGATAAGCTTTAAAATGTTGCGATGCCGGCAACAGATAATAAAATAATCCTGCAATACAGATATTTAAGATACCAATTATCAGAGTAGCAGATTGCCAGGAGATAAAATCAACTAGAACTCCGGCAATCAAACGCCCGCCCATCCCGCCAATGGCTGTACCAGAAATATATAAGCCCATGGCGAAACCGATATCTTTTTCGGCAATTTCTTCCCCGATATAAGTCATGGCGACTGCTGCCACACCACTGACACAGAGACCAATCAAGATCCGAAGCAATAAAAATACCGACCAAAGAGATAGTATCGAACTGAGCATTAACAAAATTGCAATCAATAGCAGGGAGCAGACCATAACCGGTTTACGCCCAAAACGGTCCGAAATCAGTCCGGTAAATAGCAAACCAATGGCTAAGGCAAGAGTAGAAAGTGATAAGGGAAAACTACTTTGAGTCGGACTGACCTGAAAATAATCTGCCAAAATGGGCATCATCGGCTGTAGGCAATACAAAGATGAGAAAATGGCAAAGCCGGCAAGAAATAAGGAAAAAAGTACTGCTTTAAATGCGGTAGTACCATATTCAATATGGCTAGAAGATGAATTTGAGGACATATCCGCTCCTTAGATAGATCCAGTATACGCCTTTCGCTCATTTTTTCTGTGGAGATTTCATCTGAGTGATCACCTAAGCCTTTCTTCACGCACAAAAAAACACCCCCAACTGTTAAGTTGGGGGTGTTTGGAATAATGAGCTGGCGATGACTTACTCTCACATGGGTAACCCCACACTACCATCAGCGCAAAGAGGTTTCACTTCTGAGTTCGGGAAGGGATCAGGTGGTTCACTCTTGCTATTGTCGCCAGCACA
>NZ_VOYD01000034.1:0-25875 GCF_013420435.1 Acinetobacter sp. YH01008 | reverse complement strand
GAATAATTCAAGTGAATTTGTTTGAAAGAAGAACTTTAAAAGCTTTATTTTCACCCGATAAAATACCCATAAAACAAGAGGAAGCACAAATGAGCTTCCTCTTGTGAAAAATTGTGGGACAGCAATGATCCTGAGATTCCTTTTTTTCATCTGATGATGGAGGATTGGCTTATTTATGCGCTGCTTTATAGCGAGACAATGCTGTCACCGCTACTGCCGACACCACGACAGCTGGCAAACTTGCCATAAGAATACCTGTGGTTCCCAAGCCTAATGCTAGAATTTTTCCGGTTAAAAGCGGACCAGTCATGGCACCTAAACGCCCCAAAGAAATCGCGCTACCCACACCTGTGACTTTTCCTGCACCTGAATAAAAAATCGGTGAAATGCCATAAAGAATAGACTGACCACCTGTAGAGAAGATCCCGCCCATTACTCCGGCCAAAATTAATAGCGGAATTGAGGTGGTAGTGAACAACAATACCAGCGCAACAAATAAACCACTATAAATAATGACAGCCATTTGCCATAGTTTTAAACGATCTAACAAATACCCCAAACCCAAGGTTCCAATCACTGCACCCACCTGGAACACAAGCATCACCAGAAAAGCCTGCTGTCTTTCCAGGCCTTGTTCCATCAGCAAATTAGGCAACCAGCTAATCAAAATATAGTTGATCATCAGGGTGAAGAAGAAACCTACCCAAAGCGGCACTGTATTTTTATACTGCTGTTGCTTGAATAACACTTCAACCATACCCGGCACAGCTTCAGCAGACACTTGCACATCGGCCGCCACTTTAGGCTTATCTTTAAGCACGAAGGCCATCAACGGAATCAATGCCAAAGGCGTTAGTCCCCCAATCAGGAACAGGGTTTGCCATTGAATATCTGGAAACGACATGGCCAGTTCGGCAACAAAAATAGCACCTACAGGCAGACCACAATACATCAAGCTATTTAACTTGCCTCGGTTGGCTTCTGTCGCTTCATCACCCACCACTGAAATCATGGTCGGCATTGCAGCACCCAGACCCAAACCGGTCAAGAAACGCGCAGCATATAAAACCTCGATGCTCGGTGCAATTGCAGTCAGCGACATGAACACACCAAAAATAGCCACAGACAACATCAGGACTTTCTTTTGTCCCAAATAATCCGCGATACGTCCGCCAAAGAATGCACCAAAGAGCATTCCAAAGACGCCCAGACTAAACACATAGCCCATCTGAACCTGATCTAAAGCAAAGCTTGCCGCAATTCCTTTTGCTGCAATTCCAGGAGCCTGAAGATCGAAACCCTCAAAAAATGCCACCCAAAAGCACAAGAAAATCGTCAATATTTTTCGTAATTTTTCACTATAAGGCTGTATCATGATTGATCTCCATCAATAACCTATAAATCGTTTGATAGCCTGACGATCCTATTCCCCCTATTCTTATCCTAATCTGGCCAGAGAAATACCACGACAATAGTCGGATTTAAGTTCATCAACTTGGCTCAACACCCTCTCCATTAGACCTAAAAGTTAAAATTTATAGACTTTTTACATCTTAATAATTTTTATTATCTTTATAAATAAGGCATTTAGTTAAATAGTAGTTATTTATAATTGAATGATAGCCGAGACTTATACAAAAATATCAGCCGATAAAAAGCCCGCATTGCGCGGGCTTTTTCACACTGTATTCTTAAGCAGATTTTTTCGTTTGTGCATTCTTACGAATCGTAATCATCACCAATTGAACAGCCGCAGGCGTCACACCCGGAATACGGCTGGCTTGCGCCAATGTTTCAGGACGTACATCCTTCAGTTTCAACGTGATTTCACGCGACAGACCCGACACGATGTCATAATCGAAGTCGCCTGGAATACGGGTTTCCTCAAGACGTTTCATTTGTGCCACGTCTTCATGCTGACGGTTGATATAACCCGCATATTTCACTGCGATTTCAATCTGATCACCGACCTGCGCAGACACATCAGAACCGGTTAACTCGGCAATTTGTGCAAATGAAATATTTGGACGTTTCAAAAGATCGATCGCTGAACATTCTTTAGATAAATCTGCGCCAGTCATCTCAACGAATTTCTTGCCCATTGGATTGTTTGGCGCCGCCCAAAGATGCTGCAAACGACCGGTTTCTTTTTCAACTGCTTCCATTTTTTCGCAGTAAACCGCCCAACGTGCATCATCGACCAGACCCAATTCACGACCGATCGCAGTTAAACGCTGGTCGGCATTGTCTTCACGTAACATCAAACGATATTCAGCACGTGAGGTAAACATACGGTACGGTTCTTTGGTGCCTAACGTAATCAGGTCATCTACCAATACACCCATATAGGCTTCATCGCGTTTTGGTGTCCACTGCTCTTGATCCCAAGCACGACGTGCAGCATTTAAACCTGCCAGCAAACCTTGTGCACCTGCTTCCTCATAACCAGTGGTTCCATTAATTTGACCAGCGAAATACAGGTTATTAATCGCTTTGGTTTCAAGGGTAAATTTCAACGCTTGCGGGTTGAAATAGTCGTATTCAATGGCGTAGCCCGGACGCAAAATATGCGCATTTTCCATACCACGGATTGAGCGAACCAACTCAAACTGCACATCAAATGGCAATGAAGTTGAAATACCATTTGGATAAAGCTCGTGCGTATCCAGACCTTCCGGTTCCAAGAATACTTGATGCGAGTCTTTATCGGCAAAACGGTGAATCTTGTCTTCAATTGATGGGCAATAACGCGGCCCCACACCTTCAATTTTACCGGTATACATCGGTGAGCGATCTAGACCACCGCGAATAATCTCATGCGTACGTTCATTGGTATGGGTGATATAGCAGTTCACCTGTTCCGGATGCATAGACGCATCGCCCATAAACGACATGGTTGGAGATGGGAAATCACCCGGCTGCGGTGTCATTACAGAAAAGTCGACCGAACGTGCATCGATACGCGGTGGTGTACCGGTTTTTAAACGCCCCACAGGTAAATTCAATTCGCGCAAACGTGCTGCCAATGAAATCGACGGCGGATCACCGGCACGACCACCACTGGATTTTTCCAGACCAACGTGAATTACGCCGCCCAAGAATGTACCCGCAGTCAACACCACAGTTTTGGCATCAAAACGAATGCCCATTTGGGTAACCACACCTTTGACGGTATCGCCTTCAACAATCAGGTCATCAGCCGCTTGCTGGAAAATATCCAAGTTCGCCTGATTCTCTAAGGTTTCACGAATTGCCGCTTTAAAACGGACACGGTCTGCCTGCGCACGTGTTGCACGAACTGCTGCACCTTTACGCGAGTTCAAAATACGGAACTGAATACCGCCTTTGTCGGCAGCCAGCGCCATTGCACCGCCCAAGGCATCAATTTCACGCACCAAATGCGATTTACCAATACCACCGATGGCCGGGTTACAGCTCATCTGCCCTAAAGTCTCAATGTTATGAGTTAAGAGTAAAGTCTGTCGACCCATACGCGCTGCAGCCAGAGCTGCTTCTGTACCGGCGTGACCGCCACCGATAACAATGACATCGTATACTTTAGGATAATGCATAGTGGTAATTGAGAGATAAAAAAGGATAGCTGAGTATTATAGCAAATTTCATTCTAAAGTAGACAGATTCAGTCGAATTTATCCTGAGATAAAAAATGAATCATCCTATACAAGAATCAAGCACTGTAATTTAACTTTGCAGAGGGACTATATAAATTAAACATATAAGTTCAGAAAATTACTCGATTTACACTGTTTAATTTTGAGTATTTTTTAAGCTATATACTGCTTACATTACAAACAAAGGTATAACTGATGAATAAGAATATTTTTCTCTCAACTGTTCTGTGTGGTTTATGTTTTGCGCCATTTGCAGCCTCAGCAAATGATAAGGTCGAAACCACTTATAATGCGCAAAAGTATCAACAGGTTTGTAAAGGCAAAACCCAAGGTGCTCAAGTCAGTTTTGCTCATCGAGGCATTATCTGGAATGGAACCTGTGAGCCACAGTTTTTCGCTTCATCAAAAAATGCTTCAATCAAAGGTGATGAAGCTGAACTCATGAGTACCTGTAGTGGCAATAGTAGCGCGACCACCGCCACCATTAATGGAACCGAAGTCAAAGGTAAATGTGCTTTAGGCTTTATGCCGCCACGCCCTCAGGGACAATCCCAAATGCACAGTCAGCCAGGCATGTAAGCTGTCATAGCTCTAAATAGCTTACATTTCAAGTAAAAGCTTTGACGGGCAAAGTGAATACATTTTGCCCGTTTTATATTGCTTATTTATTCAGCTCCGCTACACTTGAAATCTATCTAAAAATCAATAATAAAAAGGATTTTTCATGGATTCGGGGTTTTTTAACTTTTTTTTGCCTATTACATTGGCAATCATGATGATGGGGCTGGGACTCGAATTAAAAATCAAGGATTTCCTGCGCTTAAGCCGCTATCCTAAAGTCATTTTTATTGCCCTATTTACACAGCTCGTGCTGTTGACCAGTATTGCTTTCTTTATTTGCCTGATTCTGGACTTAGCTCCTTTACTCGCAGTAGGTTTAATGCTTCTGGCCGCTTCACCAGGAGGCCCAACCGCCAACCTGTTTAGCTATCTGTATAAAGGCGATGTCGCACTGAATATCACCCTGACTGCCATCAATACCATCATTTCTATTTTCACCCTGCCCTTTATTATCAATCTCTCATTACAATACTTTATGAGTCACGACTCGACTGTGACATTTCCAGTTGAAAAAATGATACAGGTGTTTTTAATTACCCTGATCCCCGTGATCATCGGGATGCTGCTTCGAGCCAAATTTCCACATTTATCCATTACCGTCAGCAAATCGATGCGCTTCGTTTCAATTAGTTTTTTAAGCATACTCTTGATATTTGCCGTTTTTAGAGATCGTTTTAATCTCTTTGAATATTTTTCCAGTATTGGTTTAGCTACTGTGATTTTATGTTTTTCCAGCCTGTTTATTGGTTATTGCATTCCGCTACTGATGGGTATTCCAGAAAAAATGGCACGGGCCTGTACCTTTGAAATCGGCATTCATAATACGGCGATTGCGATCACCATTGCGATTTCGGTCTTAGGCGATGTCACTATGGCAATTCCGGCCGGCATTTACACCATTGTCATGTATAGTTTTGCGACTATTTTCGGGGTAATGATGAGTCGCCAATATATCGCTTATCGCCATAAAAATCGTTTATCGGATTTGTAATTTATTTGGCTGAGTCTGCGATAAAGCTGTATGCTTTTCCCAAGAAAAGCAAAAGTATTAAAATAATTTTTAACAAGGAGCATGACAGATGGATTCTGGCATTATTACGATTTTACTGCCGCTTGCGCTCGCGATTATTATGGTGGGTTTAGGTCTCGAACTTACCCTCAAAGATTTCGCCCGGGTCACCCAACATCCTAAAGCTGTTTTAGTCGCATTATTTTGCCAACTGGTCTTATTGGTCGGTATTGCATTTATCCTGTGTAAAGTTTTGGCCCTGCCTCCACTTCTTGCCGTGGGTCTGATGCTGTTAGCCGCCTCACCCGGCGGCAGTACGGCCAATCTGTTTAGCTATCTTTTCAAAGGTGATCTGGCACTCAACATCACCCTGACTGCGATTAATTCAGTGATTGCAGCCTTAACTTTACCGTTAATCGTTAATTTTTCGATTATGCATTTCATGCAGGACAGCCAGCAGATCACGCTCCAGCTTGGCAAAATTCTTCAGGTGTTTGGCATCATTATTATTCCTGTCGCGATTGGTATGCTGATTCGACATCATGCACCACGCCTGACTGAAAAACTGAATAGACCGCTGCGCATTTTTGCAGTCATATTCTTGATTCTGATTATTGTCGGGGCCATCTATAGTGAACGCACCAATATTGCCGAATATCTGACTCAGGTCGGTGTCGCCACGGCATTGTTCTGTATTTTCAGCCTGACCATCGGCTATTTTGTCCCCCGCTTAATGAATATAGATACCGCTCAGGCACGGGCCAGTGCCTTTGAAATCGGCATTCACAACAGCACATTAGCCATGACCATTGCCCTGACCGTGATGTCCAGCACTGCTGTGGCCATGCCTGCCGCGGTTTATTCAATCTTCATGTATATTTTTGCTGCCATTTTTGGTCTACTGCTTAACCGCTTTGCACCATTAGACAGAACACCTCTTCTCTCTAAGGTTTCATAAGTCTTTATAGAGCTTTATACAGGGTGCTTCGGCATCCTTTTTATTTTGGGTATGCATCAAGAAGATAGCAGCGTTGTGTCTGAACTTCCGTTACAATAGCTTTTTGAAAAATGTATAAAGGTTATTTCTGTGAAGTGGTTACAAATTCATATTACGGTTGAACAAGCTCAGGTCGATTATACTGAGACATTACTCAGCTCACTAGGCGCAGTGAGTGTGACCCTGGATGATGCTGAAAACCAGGATTTGCTGGAACCACTTCCAGGCGAAACACCACTCTGGAATAAAGTGATTGTGACTGGTATTTATGCACAGGAAGAAGGCGAAGAAATTGACGTTGCTGCACTAGAAACCTTTATTGGTGCGCAAATGCCAGAAGCACCGATCAAGTACGAATTCATTGAAGATCAGGCTTGGGAACGCACCTGGATGGATGCGTATGAGCCAATCCAGATTGCTGAAAAATACTGGATTGTACCGGAATGGATGCAAGCACCTGAAGCCGATGCAGTCAATATCAAGCTTGATCCGGGTCTGGCATTCGGTACAGGGAACCACGCCTCTACATTCTTGTGCTTACAATGGCTCGGCAAAATTGACGTTAAAGACAAAATCGTCATCGATTATGGCTGTGGTTCAGGCATTCTCGCGGTAGCTGCCCTGCTCTTAGGTGCTAAAAAAGCATATGCCACTGATATTGACCCACAAGCAGTTCTGGCCACCCAGCAAAATGCTGAACTGAATGGTGTACTGGACAAACTTTATGTCGGCCTGCCAGAAGAATTTAGAGATGAACTCGGCACTACCAAGGCTGACGTATTTGTTGCCAATATTTTGGCTGCGCCACTAATGATATTGGCTCCTGAGTTCGCAACTTTAATTAAATCTGAGGGACAGTTCGCACTTGCCGGAGTTATCGAAGAGCAAGTTGCTGATGTTACTAGCATTTACTCAAATTATTTTGATATATTAGACGTAGAAAAACGAGACGAGCACTGGTGCCGTATCTCGGGTAAACGCCATAAGAATGAATGAGTCTACAAATAGTTTATGAGTGACAAACGAACCCATTGCCCTACCTGTTCCACCACCTACAAGGTCACAGTTGCTCAACTCACCATTGCGCAGGGTATGGTTTGCTGTCCCAAATGTACCACTTCATTTAATGCCTTATCGCATCTGGTGGCCGAAGCCCAAAACTCGGTCACCACCTCAGCGTCTCAAGACCAAACTTATTCTCGATATAACCCACCTGCATATGGTCGCGATCAACAGCAAAATACGCACAGTCTTTTATATATTTTCGATCAGAAAGTTGAACATTCAAATATCGATCTGGAAACCTATTTAAACAATCTGAACTATTTTAGTACCGAACCTATCTCGGTACTGCCGAGCATGAATTGGGAAGATCAGACAGAAAAACAGATATACCGCGGGCCAATGTACTATATTGGCTGGAGCATCTTGAACCTGATGCTATTTGGCGTATTGCTGTTCCAGTTTTTCTGGTTTAATCCGCAATACATCAAAAATAGTCATATCATGAGTCTGGCCTTTAACAATGTATGCGAGGTGTTTAATTGTTCCAATCTGGAAAAATACTACACGCTGATTCAGGTCAATAAAGTCAAGATCAAGGCAACCAGTCACAAGAAAACTGAATTTAGCGGTGAGCTGATCAACTTCCATGACCGTAGCCTGGCTTTACCGATTTTAAAAATCAATCTGGAACAGCGCGGTGAAGTTGTTGCGACTTATAACCTGTCTGCCAAAGAGTATCTGATTGAAAGTCTGGTCAATATTGAACGTATCCCGAAAAACAGTCCATTTAAATTCAAATTTGAGCTTCCTGTCGATCGTAAAAGCTTTGATCGCTATAGTTTGGAAATAATTCGCCCTTAATCTGAATAGAAAGCATTAAAAAATTAAAAAAAGTTAAAAAAAATGCAGTTTTCTTGCTCACTTTTGCTTAGACAATGGTATGATACGCGCCACGAAAGCTATGTGCTGCAACTCCTCGCTACTTTTTCACAACAAATACAGTCTTGCCTAATGCGCTATAAAATTTATTGCGTATCGTGCAGATTTTTTTGTTTTGATTTTGGTCAGTAACAAAACTTTAACTATTGTTACGCTTATTTTTCGACCAAAACGTTGAGATGTGTCAAGCTATTGGCTCAATGCAATGATTAAGTTTTAGAACTCCAGTTTTAGGATCTAAAGCGGAGTTCATTTCAATTTTAGACCACTTTTTATATCGCTTTACCCAAGCGATATTTGTTTTTCGGATTAATTCGCATGAATAGCAAATCTCCTATTTTTACTGCACAATCTGATGTTGCTTTACGTATCCACGTAGATCGCGCAGTTCGCCATTATTTTGCGCAACTACAGGGCGAGCAACCATCTCAGGTATACGACATGGTGCTAGCAGAAATGGAGAAACCTCTTCTATCTGTAGTTCTAGAATATACACGTGGTAACCAAACACGTGCTGCCGAGATTCTCGGACTCAACCGTGGTACTTTACGTAAAAAGTTAAAAGCTCACGGTTTAATGAGTGAATAAATGATAAAATGCTTGCGGCTTCCGCAGGCATTTTTTTTAACCTGTAAATTGCTGATTTTGTTTTATTCTGTTCCTTGAAAACTGTGACGAAGATCATGACTATTAAATGCGCTTTAATCTCTGTGTCTGACAAGACTGGTATTGTTGAATTTGCACAAGAACTTGCTGCTCTAGGGGTAGAAATTTTATCTACAGGTGGTACCTACAAATTGTTGAAAGACAATAGTGTCGCTGTAGTAGAAGTTTCAGAGCATACTGGTTTCCCAGAGATGATGGACGGCCGTGTAAAAACGCTACATCCTAAAATTCATGGTGGTATTCTGGCTCGTCGTGGTCTAGACGAAGCTGTGATGGCTGAACACAACATTGATGCTATTGATTTAGTCGTTGTAAACCTTTATCCATTTGCTGCAACTGTAGCAAAACCAAACTGTTCACTGGCTGATGCGATCGAAAACATCGACATTGGTGGCCCTACCATGGTTCGCGCTGCGGCAAAAAACCATGCATCTGTAGGCATCGTGGTGAATGCTTCTGACTATGCCACTGTTGTAGCTGAGCTTAAAGCTGAAGGCGCTTTATCGCATGCAACTCGTTTCGACCTTGCAGTAAAAGCATTTGAACATACTGCGCAATATGACGGCATGATCGCATCTTACCTTGGCGCTCGCGTAGGCAAACAAGAAGGTGAAGCGGACAAGTTTGCACGTACCTTCAATACACAATTGAACAAAGTTCAAGATCTTCGTTACGGTGAAAACCCGCACCAGTCTGCTGCGTTCTACGTTGAAGACACAGCGACAGAAGCATCTGTTTCTACTGCGAAACAGCTTCAAGGTAAAGAACTCTCTTATAACAACATTGCAGACACAGACGCTGCACTTGAATGTGTTAAATCTTTTGCGAAACCTGCTTGTGTAATCGTTAAGCACGCAAACCCATGTGGCGTTGCAGTGTCTTTAGACGGCATTCAAGCGGCTTATGACCTTGCGTATGCAACAGATCCCGAATCTGCATTTGGCGGCATCATTGCATTCAACCGTGAATTAGACGTTGCAACTGCACAAGCGATTGTTGAGCGTCAATTCGTTGAAGTGATCATTGCACCAAGTATTGCTGATGGCGTACTTGAAGTGACTGGTGCGAAGAAAAACGTACGTGTTTTAGTTTGCGGTGAACTTCCAGCAATCGATGCGCGTCAATCGCAACTTGATTACAAACGCGTGAATGGCGGCTTGTTAGTACAAGATCAAGACTTGGGCATGATTACTAAAGCTGATCTTAAAGTGGTGACCAAGCGCGCTCCGACTGAACAAGAAATTGATGACATGATCTTTGCCTGGAAAGTCGCAAAATACGTGAAATCTAATGCGATTGTTTATGCGAAAAACCGTCAAACCATTGGTGTTGGCGCAGGTCAAATGAGCCGTGTGAACTCTGCTCGTATTGCTGCAATTAAAGCTGAACATGCTGGCTTGGTGGTTGAGGGTGCAGTCATGGCGTCTGACGCATTCTTCCCATTCCGTGATGGTATTGATAACGCTGCGAAAGCAGGTATCAAATGTATTATCCAGCCGGGTGGTTCTATGCGTGACGAAGAAACCATTGCGGCTGCTGACGAAGCAGGTATTGCGATGGTGTTCACTGGCATGCGTCATTTCCGTCACTAATTGATTCAAAGTCGTATTTATTAATCCCCCCTAAATCCCCCTTTGTAAAAAGGGGGACTTTTCACAAATAAAGGGACATTTTTATTCGTGAAGCCCTTCTTTTTTACAGGGTGAGAAGCATGGCTTCGCAAGGTGGGATTTTATTCTTTTGAGGGATTTTTAGATGAATATTTTAGTTCTGGGTAATGGCGGTCGTGAACATGCATTGGCATGGAAAATCGCCCAAGATGATAAAGTTGCTAAAGTCTTTGTTGCTCCGGGCAATGCAGGTACAGCCACTGAAAATAAATGTGAAAACGTGAATTTAAGCATTTTGGACAATGCTGCGATTATCGATTTCGCAAAAAACAATGCAGTTGAGCTTGTCATTGTCGGCCCAGAAGCTCCATTGGTAAACGGTGTCGTTGATGCTTGCCGTGAAGCGGGTGTAAAAATTTGGGGTCCAACTCAATTTGCTGCGCAGCTTGAAGGCTCTAAAGCTTTCGCGAAACATTTCTTAAAACGCCACAACATTCCAACTGCGTTTTACGATGTATTTACAGAAGTAGATGCTGCGAAAGCATTTGTTGAAAAAAATGGTGCGCCGATCGTCATTAAGGCCGACGGTCTTGCTGCGGGCAAAGGTGTGATCGTTGCCATGACCAATCAAGAAGCATTTGATGCGATCGATGACATGCTTGCAGGCAACAAATTTGGCGATGCAGGTTCTCGCGTTGTAATTGAAGAATTCCTTGCAGGCGAAGAAGCATCTTTCATTTGTATGATTGATGGCGACAACATCTTACCTATGGCGACTTCACAAGATCACAAACGTATCTTTGAAGGCGACCAAGGTCCAAACACGGGTGGTATGGGTGCTTACTCGCCTGCGCCTGTTGTGACTGCGGATGTATTTGAAAAAACCATGAATGAAGTGATGCGTCCTACCGTTGAAGGTATGAAAAAAGACGGTCACGTTTATACAGGTTTCTTATACGCAGGCTTGATGATTGATGAACAAGGTCAACCGAAAGTAATCGAGTTTAACTGTCGTTTTGGTGACCCTGAAACTCAACCAATCATGATGCGTTTAAAATCATCTTTAGTTGATTTGGTTCAAGCAGGTCTTGAAGGTAATTTACCTGCAGAAGCTGAATGGGATGAGCGTAAAACTGTTGGTATCGTACTAGCATCTAAAGGCTATCCTGAAACTTCTAGTAATGGCGATGTGATTTCTGGTTTAGATACTGAAATGACTGATGCGAAAGTGTTCCATGCAGGTACAAAAGCCAATGAAAATGGTGACATCGTCACTGCGGGTGGTCGTGTTCTTTGTGTGACTGCACTTGGTAATACGATTGGTGAAGCACAAGCGAAAGCATTAGAGCTTTGCCAAAAAGTGACGTTCGACGGCGTTCAATATCGTAAAGATATTGGTTACCGTGCGATTGCACGTGAAAATGCTTAATCTTAATTTAGATTAAGTAAAAACCCCGCTACGTGCGTAATACTGATCAGTTAAGGAAATTGAGATTATTTTTTACTCTCAATTTCCTTAAATTTAAATTTATCTAATTTTATTATTTTTCTAGCAAAATTTTAGCGTTGAAATCCTTAACTGAATGGCATTATTGCTAATTGCGGTTTTTCACCCCCTATTGAAACCTTAATATAAAAATTATAAATTCAAAAAGTTGTAAAAATGTGCAGCGAGAATTAATGAATGAATATTTTTGATTTCACCAATTTTATGAATTTATCTATCGAAGATATTACAAGAATTGTTATTGATACACATATCGTACCTTTAGATTTAGAAGAGGAAATAAGTTATCGTGAAACTGATGAAGAATTTTATCTACATGGTATTACCTATGATTATTCAAATATTTATGGTACAGAATATCGACTTTTACTTAAACCTGAATTAAATTTTAGAAATCACTATGAAGAGGAAATCATTCAGAGGCACCCCCTAAATAAAAGTACATTTTGCTTTATTCTTGATTCAAAGGATCAAATTTATGGAGCAATTATTAAAAATGATGGCTACTATGGTAGAAAATTAAAACACCATAAAAAGAATATATTTGAAATTTACAATAAATTGCACGAATGTTATTCAGTATCTTTTTACTCCCCCTTTTTTAAAAATGAATTAAATCATATTTATACTGAAATTATGTTATTAATTCGACTATATTGTTTTCTAGATATAGTAAATGATATGTCATATCAAAAAACGTTCCTTAAAATGAACAAAAAAGAAACTGAGATCTATTTACTTAAATGTATAAATTTTTGGTTACCTAAAATAAAAAATCAAATTCAAAATCCGTATGAGTAAATCATATATTAAAACCCCTCGCCTAATCCTCCGCCAATGGCAAGACTCCGACACTGCCCCATTTATCCAAATGTGTGCAGATGAGGATGTGATGCGTTATTTTCCCGCCCTACTGACACCTGAACAAAGTTTACAATTTATCGAAAAAGTGACTCGGCAGATTGATCAGCATGGTTGGGGTTTATGGGCAGTTGAGCTAAAAGAGACTAAAGAATTTATTGGTTTTATTGGGCTGCAACCCCAACCTAAATTGTTTGAGTTTTCACCCTGTATTGAAATTGGCTGGCGGCTAGCAAAAAAATATTGGCATCAAGGTTATGCGACTGAAGGTGCACGTGCAGTATTGGATTACGCGTTTACCACTTTAGGTTTGGATAAAGTTGTGTCTTTCACTGCCACAGTCAATACACCATCCGAAGCGGTGATGAAAAAGATAGGCATGGTAAAGACTCAAGAATTCCAGCATCCACGCTTGCCTACGGATCACCCTTTATGTTGGCATGTATTGTATGAAATCAATCAAATTAATTACTCAGGCAAATAAGACACGGCTTAAATCCTGCTTAAGCGTTTATTAAAAAAGATTTTTCAGTAGCTCAATGAGCTAGTAGATTTACCCATGTTTATTCATTTTTATGATTTCTATTGGATAAAATCTTATAAAGATCAATATTTAAGCGATCTGGAATTTTGGCTTATCTTCAATAAAAATAATATATTGTATTCATTAATATTTTAATCATTTTTATCCAATTTATATTCTATTAAAAAGATAAGTAAATACTTTTTATCCACTATATCGAATAAATAATAATTGCTATGATTGCGCCCATTCAGAGTGCCAAATTTGACTATATCTTATTAAAAACCTCTATTTACTCTCTCCAGATAGAGAGTTCATATAGCGGTTTGGTGAACTCTGACCCGATCGAATTAACGTGAACTGTTGCAGTACATTTGCATTTTCCCTGCCGGAGCCACATGCGACATCGATCTAGAGTCAGATGAAAGTGTAATAAAACTCCACTTTAACATGACCTTAAAATGCTTATACTCTAGGCAAGATTAAAATTAGGAAAATTTCATGAAAAAATTACTTGGCGTTTTATTGAGTGCCTCTATATTAACTTTGACTGGGTGTGGCAAACAAGAAGCTCCTGCCAATGATGCAGCACAAGCCAAAGATGCGAATGGCCTTCAAACCGTAACCATGGCATCGACCGGTTCAGATGCAGATGTATGGCGCTATATCGCCACATTACCTGAAACCAAAGCAGCCGGCATTAAACTTGATGTGAAAAATTTCACTGACTATGTGTCAATGAACACAGCCGTTGCCAATAAAGAAATCGATGTCAATGCATTCCAGTCATATGCCTATATGGTTGCGTATAACGATGCCAATACAGCAAAAATTGCACCATTGTCTACCACCTATTTAGAACCAATGGGAATTTACTCAAGCAAAGTAAAATCTTTGAATGAGTTTAAAACAGGTGCAACCATTGCCATTCCAAACGACGGTGCAAATGAATCACGCGCGTTATTACTTTTACAATCGGCAGGTCTGGTCAAATTAAAAGCTGGCTTTGACAATGTAAAAGGCACAACAGCTGATGTGGCTGAAAATGCAAAACAAATCGTGATTAAGCCTATTCAAATGGCAACTGCAGTACGTGTAAAAGATGAAGTTGATGCAATTGTGCTAGGCAATACGCTGGCAATGGAAGGCGGTTTAAACGTATTAAAAGATGCGGTTTACTATGAGCCAATTGATCAAAGCACAAAAATGAATGTAAACGTATTAGCGGTTGCAGCAGATCGTCAAACGGATCCTGTACTGCAAAAAGTAGGTGCCTTGTATCATACGCCAGCAGTTCAAGCGTATGTCGATGAAAATTTTGGTGGCACTAAAGTTGCAGTAAACAAGCCGGTGACGTATTTAACTGAATCAAAATAGTACTATAATAGTCTTTTAGAACAGGCAAGGACGATTTCTTGCCTGTTTTTTTTATCCGTGATGCAGTTTTTGACACTATGATTGAATTTAAAGATATTTCAAAACAGTATGAGCTTAAGGGTCAAACCTTGCATGCCTTGAATCAGATTAATCTATCGATTCCAACCGGCAGTATTTTTGGCATCATCGGTTATAGTGGTGCCGGTAAAAGTACCCTCATCCGTCTGATTAATTTACTTGAGCGTCCAAGCTCAGGTCAGATTATCATTAATGGAACAGATTTTACCGCACTCGATGCCAAAACATTGCGTCAAGAACGTGCCAATATCGGCATGATTTTCCAGCATTTTAATTTAATGCAAACCAAAACCGTGGCGGCCAATATCGAAATGCCTATGAAGCTTCTGGGCTGGAGCAAGGCTGAACGGGAAAAACGCCTCGAAGAATTATTAGATTTTATTGACCTGAAACATAAACGGCAGGCTTTTCCGGATGAATTGTCTGGTGGTCAAAAACAGCGCGTCGGGATTGCCCGTGCCCTTGCCAACCATCCCAAGATTTTACTTTGTGATGAAGCGACTTCGGCACTCGATCCACAAACCACCAAATCAGTTCTGCAATTACTCAAAAAAATCAATCAAGAGCAAGGTATTACCATTGTCATGGTCACTCATGAAATGGATGTAATTGAAACCGTCTGTGATTATGTCGCTGTGATGGAAAAAGGTGATGTGATTGAAACCGGCAGCACGCTACAGATCTTCAGTCAGCCGCAACACCCGACCACCAAAAATTTTATTCAAACCGTGCTTCAGCAACATTTGCCGGTCAATATTCTGAATAATCTGGAAAACCAGAATCATCACAGTATTTATTGTTTAAAATTCCTTGGCAGCTCGGCTCAGGAAACAGTGATTCAGGCCGTGATTAAACAGTTTGATATCAGTTTAAATATCCTGTTTGCCAACATGACCGAAATTAATGGTTCGGTGATTGGTCAGATGTTTATTCAGCTCCTGGGTGATTCCGCAGAGATTAGCGCTGCAGTGCAATATCTGAAAGATAACGGCGTACAGGTAGATCAAGCAGGAGTACAGGCATGAGAGATTTAATTGTACAGTGGCTGACGACAATTACTGCGCCGTTCTGGAAAAGCTCGCTGTCGATGGATCAATTTGTGACAGCGCTGCAAGAAACCTTTCATATGGTGTTCTTCGCAATGCTGTTTGGCTGTATCTGGGGTTTTATTCAGGCAATTACTTTAGTGGTGACGCGTCCTAACGGCATCTTGCAAAATCGTGTGATTTATCACGGTCTCAATCCGATTGTCAATGCGCTACGTTCACTACCATTTATTATTCTACTGATTGCCGTTATTCCGCTGACCAAGTTTTTGGTCGGCACTTCAATTGGTACTTGGGCCGCAATTGTACCACTGACTATTTATGTCGGCCCTTATATTGGTCGCTTGGTTGAAACCTCATTACTGGAAGTGAATGAAGGCATTATTGAATCTGCGCAAGCGATGGGTGCAACCCCAATGCAGATTATCTTCAAGTTTGTCTTACCTGAAGCACGTAGTTCACTGATTCTGAACCTGACCACTGCCACCATCAGCTTGATTGGTGCAACAGCAATGGCGGGTGCTGTCGGTGCCGGCGGTATCGGTGATCTGGCCATTTCTTACGGTTATCAGCGTTTCGATACCTCTGTGGTGATCATGACGGTGATTGTGTTATTGATTTTGGTACAGATTGTACAAAGTCTGGGGGACTGGTTGTCCCGACTTCGTTAATCTAGTTTTTATTGTTTTTAATACTTACGAACCCTTTCTCATTATTTCAAAGTAAAGTCCTGCAACTATTTGATACGTGCCATGGCGACAGGAAGTCGCCCGTTGATCTGTGGTACTGGGATGTACCATCAGATCAACAAAGGGGTTTTGTTACTTTTGCCCCGTCAAAAGTAAGGCACAAATATTACAAAGTTAAAATTGAAGTAAAAATAACGAAATTCTATTTTTCAAATAATGTCATGAATAAACTTACTAATATTTAAAATTCTTCTTTTGCTTTTGAAAGATGAATAGCACTGCTATGCAAGGTAACAAAAATCTTCTGTTGGCTTGATGATACTTCCTTGTATCACAAGCCAACGGCGACACCCTTGTCGCCAGTACGCATATCTTATTTTGGGGTAAATAAGCCTTTAATAAGAACATTCATACTGACTAAGTACACTCAAAATTAAAATCTAAAAGTTAGCCATTTCCCCTCATTTTCAAACTGAAACAATAAATCCCATGTTAAACTATTCAATGGTTTTAGCAGGGACTCATCTATGCACTTTGTTCATCTTGGTATTCATACAGAATTTTCGATTACTGAATCCATCGTACGGATACCTGACCTGGTCAAAGCTGCCGAAAAAGAACAGATGCCTGCCCTCGCGCTGACGGATCTGTCTAACCTGCATGCCGCAGTCAAGTTCTATGGCAAATGCTTAGGCAAAGGCATCAAGCCGATCCTCGGTTCTGAAATTCGCCTGAATGATGCCGAACATCGTATGACCTTATTGGCGATGACCAATAAAGGCTGGCGTAACCTGACTGAACTGGTGTCTGAAGGCTTTATCAGTGGTCAGCAATTAGACATTCCCTGCGTACAAAAACAATGGATTTTAAACCAGTCCGAGGACATGATTGCCCTGCTCGGCATGCATTCCGATGTCGGCAAGATGCTGATGAGTTCAAATCCGCAAAAAGCGGAACCCTTGCTGGAAGAATGGGTCGAAAAATTCGGCAATCGCGTTTATATCGCCCTGACCCGCACCAACCGTCCGGATGAAGATGACTTCATTCTGGAAGCAGTGAAACTGGCCAAAAAATATAATATCGGTGTAGTGGCACATAACGACGTGCACTTCATGACCCGCAATGATTATGAAGCCCACGAAGCCCGGGTGTGTATCGCCGATGGTTATGTACTGGGGGATAACCGCCGCCCTAAAACCTATTCACCTGAACAATATTTTAAATCTGCAGAGGAAATGGCAGAGCTGTTCTCGGATATTCCCTCTGCGATTGAGAACACTTACCACATTGCCAAACGCTGTAATGTCACATTGCGATTGGGTCAATACTTTCTGCCGGATTATCCGATTCCTGAAGGTCATACCATTGATACTTTCTTTGCACACTTGTCCAAAGAAGGTCTGGAAGAACGTCTGAATTTCCTGTATCCACCTGAACAGCGTGATGAACACTGGCCAGAAGTTCGCAAGCCTTATGATGAGCGAATCGAGTACGAGATTAATATCATTAACTCGATGGGGTTTCCGGGCTACTTTCTGATCGTGATGGACTTTATTCAGTGGTCGAAAAGTAACGGCGTCCCAGTAGGCCCTGGGCGTGGTTCAGGTGCAGGCTCACTGGTGGCTTATAGCTTAAAAATCACCGATCTTGATCCGCTACGTTATGAATTACTCTTCGAACGTTTCTTGAACCCGGAACGTGTGTCGATGCCCGATTTCGACGTCGATTTCTGTATCGCAGGTCGTGACCGCGTGATTGACTATGTGGCGCGTACTTATGGCCGTGATGCAGTTTCGCAAATTGCCACCTTCGGTACCATGGCGGCCAAAGGTGCGATTCGTGATGTGGCGCGTGTCTTGGGTAAATCTTATGGTCTGGCCGATCGTATCTCGAAAATGATCCCGACCAAGCCTTTAGGCCTGAGTCTGCTGGAATCCTTAGAAGCCGAACCACAGCTTAAAGATATCGTCACCAATCCATCCAACCCAGATAATGATGATGCGGCTGAAATCTGGGAAATGGCGCTAAAACTGGAAGGCATTACCCGAAATACCGGTAAACATGCCGGTGGTGTGGTCATCTCGCCAACCAAAATTACCGATTTCTCTGCCGTTATGTGTGAGGCTGATGGTACTTCACGCGTGGCACAGTTCGATAAAGACGATGTTGAATCTGCTGGTCTGGTCAAGTTTGACTTCTTGGGTCTGCGTAACCTGACCGTAATTGAAGATGCAGTTAAAAATATTAATAAACGTATCAAATCTGACAAGCCTTTAGACATTGCCTATATCCCGCTTGAAGATAAAGACGCGTATCTGGTTTTTGCCAATGCCAACACCACCGCGGTATTCCAGTTTGAATCCGTGGGCATGAAGAAGATGCTGAAAGAGGCACGCCCAAGCAAATTTGAAGAAATTATTGCCTTCGTGTCGCTGTACCGTCCGGGCCCGATGGATCTGATTCCTGACTTTATCCACCGGATGCATGGAGGCGATTTTGAATATCTGCATCCCTTGCTTGAAGGCGTACTAGAACCCACCTACGGGATTATGGTCTATCAGGAACAGGTCATGCAGGCTGCACAGTACTGTGCCGGCTATACCCTCGGTGGCGCGGACTTGTTACGTCGTGCCATGGGTAAGAAAAAACCGGAAGAGATGGTCAAACAGCGCCAGATCTTTATTGAAGGTGCATCGAAAAAAGACATTGATGAAGCCACTGCCAACCATATTTTCGACTATATGGAAAAGTTTGCCGGCTATGGCTTTAACAAATCACATGCTGCGGCCTATGCTTTGGTTGCCTATCAGACTGCATGGCTAAAAGCGCATTATCCGGCGGAATTCCTGTCTGCGGTGTTGACCTCGGAGATGCAGAACACCGACAACGTGGTATTCCTGATTGATGACTGTCGCAAGAATAACCTGGAAGTTTTACCACCTTCCGTGAATATGTCGCTGTATCAGTTCCATGCCACGGATGAACAAACCATTGTCTATGGTCTGGGTGCGATTAAAGGTGTCGGTGAAGCTGCGATGCAATCAGTGATTGACGCGCGTACACAAGAAGGTCCTTTCCGTGACCTGTTTGATTTCTGTCATCGTATTGACCTGAAAAAAATCAATAAACGTACCCTGGAAGCATTGATTCGCTCCGGTGCGCTGGATTGTTTAGGCATTGATCGTGCCGACCTGATGGCACAACTGCCTGAAGCGGTGCAAGCTGCGGAACAGGCGCGCTCCAACCGTGAAACCGGCATCATGGATCTGTTTGGTGAAGTGGAAGAAGTTCAGCGCAAACCCTCTAAACCGGTCAAGCCATGGGCGGATGAAGTTCGCCTGAAAGGTGAAAAAGACACCCTCGGCCTGTACCTCACCGGCCACCCGATTGATGTGTATCGTAATGAACTGAAATCCTTTGTACCTAGTCAGATCAATGAGCTGACGCCGACACGCCGTGGTGTCACCACCGTGTTTGCAGGACTGGTGGTGGATATTGCCAACTTCCCGAACCGGATGATGATGACTCTGGATGATGGTACGGCGCGTATTGAAATTTCAGCCAATCATGAACGTTTTAACCGCTTTAAAGAGATTATCCAGCTGGATAAAGTTGTGGTGATTGAAGGTGAAATCTATGAGCGTGAAGGCTTTGACCGCCCAATGGGACGTCTTACTAAAGCCTTTAGCCTGAATGAAATTCGCCAGAAGCGTGCCAACAGCATTAAAATCACCCTAACTGCCGAGCATTTCAGTAAAAGTCTGAGTCGTGACTTGCAGCAGATTTTGACACCATATACCAATATCGACATGTCAGCGCATATTCCGGTAATTCTGTATTTAGACTATCCTTATGCTACGACTGAACTTCATCTGGGTCTCAACTGGAAAGTGGCACCACTGGACGAACTATTGGCTAAATTGCGTGATTATTTTGGTAAAGAAGCATTGCATATTGAATATCAGGTCAAGTCCAAAGCCGCCAAAGCTGTTTCTTATGAACAGGCCAAACCGGTCAATGTTCCACCACCACCTGCTGGCATGAGCATGGACGATGCGCTGGAACTGTATCAGGCTGAATCCCAGCCACAATATTCATAAATCCTGATCTTTAAAAAACCTTTAAATTGGAATCCTCATGAGTCAAATTGACAATGCTGCTGTTTCAGCACATCTCTCCCATGTGCGTATTGTCATGGTCAATACCACTTTACCTGCCAACATCGGCAGTGCTTTACGCGCCATGAAAACCATGGGCCTATGCAAGCTGGTTCTGGTGGCGCCAAAAACCTATCCGCATCCGGATATTGATGCACTGGCCGCAGGCGCAACTGACCTGATCGAGCAGATCGAGATTGTAGAAACGCTCGAAGATGCCATTAAAGACTGTCAGATTGTATTCGGTACCAGCGCACGTAGCCGTACCATTCCCTGGCCGCTGTTAGATGTGCGCCCTGCTGCGACAAAAGCCATGAGCGCCGTGGTACAAGAGCAGCAAGAAGTTGCAATTCTATTTGGCCGTGAAGACCGCGGTCTGACCAATGAAGAACTGGCAATGGCCAACTATCACCTGACCATTCCAGTCAATACCGATTACGGCGTACTGAATGTGGCTCAAGCTATTCAGGTGATCTGCTATGAAATGCGCATGGCAGCCATGAGCCAGATTGAACAACCACGTGATGCTAAAGCAACCATGCAAGTCATTGATGGCATTGAAATGGAATGGGATGAGCCTTTGGTGAATCATGCGCAGATGGAACAGTTCTATCCGCATTTGGAAAAAATGCTGGCCGAAATTGAATTTATGGACCCAAAAAATCCAAGATTATTGCCTTTACGCTTGCGTCGTCTCTTTGGACGTATACAATTAGATCGTATGGAATATCATTTACTTCGTGGTATTTTCAGCCGCGTTCAGGCCTTAAATAACGGCACGTGGAAAAAATCTTCACATACATCATCACAGGACGAGGATCAAATCTAATGCTAAAACAGCTCAAAGAAGATATACAAGCTGTCTTTGCGCGCGATCCTGCAGCACGCAATACCTTAGAAGTCTTAACCACTTACCCTGGCATCCATGCGCTGATCATGCATCGCATGGCACATGAGCTATGGAACAAAGACTGTAAGGGAACTGCACGTGCATTGTCTTCATTTAGCCGTTTTGCGACTGGTATTGAAATACATCCGGGCGCCAAGATAGGCCGTCGTTTCTTTATTGATCACGGTATGGGTGTCGTAATTGGGGAAACTGCAGAAATTGGCGATGATGTTACCCTCTATCATGGGGTGACTTTGGGTGGAACGACCTGGAATAAAGGCAAACGCCATCCAACTTTAGAAGATGGCGTGGTGGTTGGCGCTGGTGCCAAGATTTTAGGGCCATTTACTGTCGGTAAAAATGCCAAGGTCGGTTCTAATGCGGTCGTGACTAAAGCAGTTCCTGAAAACACGACGGCTGTGGGTAACCCTGCACGCTTTATTACCAAAAATAAACCGAAGGATGATGCAGAAACCCGTCGTCGTGATTATGCAGAAAGTATCGGCTTCCAGCCCTATGCTGCAACTGAAGACCAGTCTGATCCAATTCTGGAGGGTATGCGCATTCTGCTGGACCGTATTCAGCAAAATGAAAAACGCATGAACAACTTGTGCAACCGTCTTTCTTTGCTGGATCCGACCTTTAATAAACAGCAACAAGATGGGCAGCCTTTAAGCAAAAAAGAATTACAGATTCTGGAAGAAGCGCGCCGTGAATGTGAAGCTCAAACCAGTCAGTCTAAAGCCTGAATAGAGCGTTCAATTCTGTAACATGCATTTACTTGCATGATCGTTAGAGTTTTCATAGACTGACGGTCATGTGATTTTTGTACTAGCTGTTTTAAAAAATAACACGAATGGATGAATATTATGACCTTTAAGCCCTTGGCACTTGCTTGTTTAGCATTCACAATGACTGCATGTTCGACCGTCTCTCAGAAGTCTGCTGAGAAACCTGTGGATCAAGTGGTTTTTGTAGAACCTGAATTAAGTCCGCCATTTTATGCATTAAATCCATTCAATTATAATGAACCACCTCCGTTTGAGGTGCATTTGCAAAAAGCTGCGGCTCAACCCGTGACCAAAATGGTCGTGACTCATCCAAATGATCCATCCAAGCAATTAACCTTGGATGTCAATAAACTGATTATTCCCATTGTAGACAGCAATACACGTTCAATGCGTTATGCGGCTCTGGCAAATACCAATGAAATCGACATCACCGAGATTGATGATTTCCTGCAAATGGTGGAAGGTAAAGCACGTCATTATCCACCACGTTTTAGCGATCGTCAGGAACGTCGTGGCTTTGAAGCCAAACTGCGTGAAGTCACTCAACAGCTGGATACTTTAGCTGCACGTGAAAATGCCTCTTTCGATGTTCTGGTACGTGCATTTAAAGCCAGTGTCATGGCACGTAATCTGGATCTGGGTTCAGTCTATACCACCAAATCCCTGACCTATGCACAACGAATTCTTAAGATCAACCAAGATGATCCTGAAGTGAACTTCTGGTTCGGCTTTGGCCTGTCCGAAGGTGGCGGTCAACGTGAAGCGATCCCTTATCTGGACAAAGCCATGAAAGCTGGCGTTCAGGAAGCCTATCTTGCTGCAGCCAATAATTATATTGCGCTGGAACAGAAAAAAAATGCGGCTCAAACCTTGGCAAACTATAAAGTGAAATACCCGCAAGAAGCTGAAGTGGCAGACCGTCTGATTCAGGAAATTGAGAAACAAGGTCGCTGGAATGTTTGGCAAGTTCTGCAAACCGCAAATCAAGCTCCAGCTGCTGCAACGCCTAAAACGCCATAATCAAAATTTATCTTCTTTCTCTGATTACAAATAGACTGCTACGGCGGTCTATTTTTATGAGAAAAAATTAGTAAAATACAAACCATTATCCAAACTTACAACTTAAATTCAGTGAAAGGTTTTATGCACGAAAAAATAAATAAAAGATTAATACTGTGCACTTTAGTCATCACCAGCGTGCTGAGCGGCTGTCAGGTGGTCAGTGTTAAGGAACAGGCACTTAATGTCACACTCAGCAATGAGCGTGACAGTATTTTGACGCGCGACAAACTGAGCGAAGCCAGTCTAAATGTGTTGTCCATGACGGGGCGTGAAGCCCAGATCTGTATTGACCAGCCCGAAGAATGTGTAAAGGATCTTAAAAAGATTCCCCAGATTTTAGATGAACAATTACTTTCTACAGCAAGTGAGTTGTATCTCGCCAATTCTTTACAGAATGCCAAGTCAGCCGAGTGCAACACCAGTGTTTTGAGCAAGACCCAATCTCAGGAAAAGCAACAGCTGCAAAAACAGAATATCCAGAAATGTCTGGATCAGCAGCTCAGCATGCTGGATAAAAGCATTCGTTATAGTTATGCCTACCTGTTTAAAACCGAGCGTGCCCCGCAAGACCGTATTTTCGACAACCGTCAGGTTCAGATTCGTGATTTTTATAACCTGGCGATTGCTCATCTGATTCAACGCTATGCTGAACGTTATGAAACCAAGCGTTCCGGCCAACGGATTCAGGTGGGTAACAGTGTGTATAGCATTGATCTGGAAAATTTTCCGCAGCTGAAAAACCAGCCCATTGAGCAACTATTATCCACCTACAACATGAACTTCTCTGGGCTTCGTTCAATTACCCGTCGTGACGGTTTTGGTTCAGAGTTTTTAGTGGTTCTACCGGAGCAGCAACCATCCGAAAAAGATAAAAAATATATTACTGACCCACTCAATCACAAATATCCGAATGGTATCAATCCCAATATCCACGCAGCACGATATCTGGCCACCACGATCACCGCTGTACCTAAATCAGCCAATAGTACTGAACAGATTTTATCGACCTCCGAATTTCATCTGAAACTCTATGATCCCTATAAATATGAAAAAATTAAGGTCGCTTCTAAGGAATATGCTCTGGCAGCCAATTTTTCAGCACCTTATGGTTTATGGCTGGCCGAGAACAATCTGGGGCGTCTGGCCTATCTGACCCTGATTGATCGGGATGATAGTCTGAGCATGCCCCACCTGTATATGCTGGAACCTTATAATCCGAACAAGAAGATCCTGGTATTGGTCCATGGTCTGGCCAGCAGCCCCGAAGCCTGGATTCGTATGACCAACGATATTATGGGGGATCCGGTTCTAAGAGAAAACTTTCAGGTCTGGCAGGTGTTTTATTCTACCAACATGCCGATTCTGGAAAGCCGTTTTCAAATCAATGCACTGGTTCAGCAAGGATTTGCCCAGGTCGCGAACAATGCCGCAGCTAAAAAAGATGCCGTACTGGTCGGACATAGTATGGGCGGCGTGATTGCCCGTTTGATGGTCAGCAATGCCGATATCAGCCAAGATGCTTTTAAACTGGTACAAAATACCCGTATTGAACAGTTTAAGGATAAACCGCTGTTTCAAGCACGCCTGCAAATGCAGCCGATTCCAAATTTTAGTCGGGCGATTTTCTTGGCCACACCGCATCGTGGCACAGAATATGCCAATCGCTGGCATACCAAACTGGCGCGTAAAATTATTCGGGTTCCAGGTGCATTTTTAGGTGCCTTTGCTGATACTTTACAAGGCGAAATCGGATTAAAAGAATTTGTCAAAGAACTGGGACATGACCTGATTCAAAATGGCCCGAGTGATTTGAGTGAAAATTCGAAATTCAATGTGCTGACTAAAAACATTCAGCCCTATACCGGCTTCAAATTTCACTCCATCATCGGTAATACCGTAGATACTACAGAACCTCAGCTGATGAGTGATGGCATTGTTTCCTACGAAAGTGCTTATTTGCAAGGTGCAGTATCCAGTAAAGTGATCAAGGGTGGCCATTCCATTCAGGAAACCCCTGAGGCCGTATTGGAATTGCGCCGGATTCTCAGATTACACCTGTCTGACCTTGGTCTTTATGATCCCGAATAAACAATTCCCTTAATTTAAATCAACCACTGCATGTTCACATCCAGTGGTTTGTTTTTTAAAATTGGAAATCATGCTGAATAAAAACTCAGACCGACAGATCTGTCGCATGACTTAAACATTCATCTGGAATTTCATTTCTTTCGTAAGCGTCCGCTGAACCCCACTTTTTCTAACTCATTAATACCGCGATAGTGTCCACTAAAATTTAAGTGGACACCTATTTATGGATTTAAAGACAGTTATAGACAGTGCACCAACGCTAAAAAAGCCCCGTCGAACCTTCACAGCTGAATTTAAACATCAACTTATTCAGCAATGCCAGCAGCCA
>NZ_VOYD01000033.1:0-28113 GCF_013420435.1 Acinetobacter sp. YH01008 | reverse complement strand
TTCTTGACTCAAGCATTAATGCAGTACGATCTTCAAAGTTAAGATGATGGTATGACAATTTTATATACTCCATAAACCCTTTAAATTAATTAGGTGGTTTATGTCGCACTTCAAGTTTTACTCTGCCTTATTTAATTGATTTAAATGGGATAAAGAATATAAAGTATAGTTTTAATGAGAATTTTCATTCAATAAGATATTTAATTAATTAATTGAATTGTAAGATGATTCAAAGAGTGTAAATTTTATAAAAATATAGGTGTTGATTAGGATGTTATGAAATCAAAAGATTTAAATGAATGTATTAATTTAACAATAAGTTTTCAGAGTGAGATTAATAGTAAGTATAGGAGGGGGATTTTTACTAAAGGCGATGATGTATGAAAAATAACAAAAAAAACAAAACGGAATCACACTTTTTTTACCTATCCGAGGGTAAGTTGTAAATCTTTGTAAATAATGCAAATAGTTTGGGGTTATTATTATTTAAAAAATATGAAAATCATATAGTTAAATTTTATTTGATTATCTTCAATTTTTTAAGTTCTTTTTTAGCTTTATGGGGAGTTTCGTAGGAATTACATGTAATAATTATTATTTTTAAATAATTGTATATAAAATAATGACATACAAAAAAATACTAATCCAGGGAAATAGGAAAATATATTGTGAATAATAAAGTATCTGTATGTTTTTTTATTAATGATAGTAAGATAACTACACGCTGTATAGCCTTACTCATAATAAGAAAGAGTTTTTATATCAGCGCGACCCAAACAAATAAATATATTCTTTTTTTTAAAGAATGGAGAAGATCATGAATAAAATGACTCAAACAGTATTAGCAGCATTAGCACTAAGCTTTGGTTTTGGCTCAACAGTTGTTTATGCAGCAGATGCGGAAACTGCAGGACGCCCAGGTCATAATCCTAAACCACCAATTGACTGGAGTAAATGTAATACTTTAGGCTGTGAAAAAGAAATTCCAATTTCACTTAAAATTAATAAGAAATGTATTTTAACTGGTGGAAATGCAATAGTATTATCTGCTGCTGGTGGAACCCAAACTACAAATTATTCAATTACAACAAATACCCCTTATGTTCTGAATTTACAAACTGCAAATGCCGGTGCTAATAATACTACGTTTGTTAGACATGAAACAGATGCATCTGAAACAATTGCTACAACAATTGTGACGACTAAACAAGGTGCTGCAGGTACTGTTCCATTTGGTAATTCAAATCATACTGGTCAAGCAGTTGATAATTATACTCTTGCAGTTACTAATACTGCAGTTGATGCTACACAGTTAGCAGGTAATTATACCGATCGCTATCTAATTAAAGCTTACTACTAATTTATTTACTCAACCTAGCCTGATATTTATGTTGGGTTAGGTTGCCTCATTATATTTTTAAATGGAAATTATAATATGAGAAGAACAACTATATTATTATTTTTATCTTTTTTTTCTTTTACTGGGGGGAAGGCTGATGTTGCAATTGATCCAGTACAAATGTATATATTAAATGATACAAAACAAAAAACAACAACACTTACTTTAGAGTCTATAAATGAAGTAGAAAAAAAGATATTTGAGGTAAAAGCATTTAAATGGGATCAAAATGATAAAGGTGAAGATGTGTTGGAGAAAGATGATACTCTTATAATTAATCCAAGAAATTTTATTTTAAAACCTAATGGGAAACAAGTTATACGTGTTGGTTTTAATCGTCCAATAGCATCTGTATTAAATGGTCTGGAAGAGGGTGCCTGGCGCATTGTAATTGAGGAATTACCTCAGCCTGTAAAAGAATCATCTATTACTTTCTTGATGAATTTTAACCTGCCATTATTTATTGGAAAGCAAGATAACCTAAAATTAAATTTCAATATTGAGAATGATAAGCTTATTGTTAAAAACAAAGCAGAATCTCATATTCAAATTTCAAAGTTACAAATTTTAGATTCTAATAAGAAAGAAGTTTTTACTAGTAATAATATGAAATATGCCCTTAAAGACAAGAATATTTTCTATGAGTTAGAAGGGGTTAAGATAAATAATCCTCGTAATTATTTTGTTAAAGTAATGACAGATAAGTCGCATGAGGAAATAGAGTTAAAGCTTATGGATTAAAATTATAATTAAGGATTATATTATGCAGTTAAATAGAAAAATAATTATTCTAGTTAATATTTTATTCTTGTGTAATGCTAATGCTAACCAGAATCCTGATGATGAATTTTTTGCTAATCTCTGGATAAACGAGCTTGATCATAATATAGATATTATTTTAATAAAAAGTAATGATAATTTTTATATAGAGTGCAATATATTGTCGGAACGAGATATTGATATATCTAAATTATCAAAAATGGCTTCTCGGGATGAGTTTTGTCTTATTTCGGATCGGAATATTCAATCTAATTTTGATGCCTCTAAGCAAACAATTAATCTCACGATACCTACCCAACTGTTTAAATCAAGTACACAGATCTCCCAGTTGCAGACTATGCCAGAGAGAGCCAGCTTTGGAGGTTTCGTAAATTATGATTTTACCTATTTAAATGCAAAAATAGACAGAGAGACGAATTCTTTATATAACGGCCTGACAGAGCTGGGTATTTTTAAAGATTATTGGATTTTTAAGAACTCAATAGCATATTATAATCATCCTTTGAATGAATATTTTACTCGAGTCAGTACTAGTATTGACTTTGAATTTCCTAAAAGTATGACTCAGCTTACTTTAGGAGATACAACTACAGTATATAATCCATTAATTAATTCTTTACGTTTTGCCGGTTTAAACTGGGGAACTAATTTTACTGAGCGACCAAATTTTATTTATTGGAATACTCCAACCTTACAGGGGAGTGCGCGTGTTCCTTCTACAGTTGATTTGTATATTAATGGGGTAAGTATATATAGCCAAAGAGTCAGTCCTGGTGATTTTAATCTTCAAACTGGTGCACAAATTCAACAGGCAGGAAATGCACAAATTGTTGTTGAAGATGTGTTAGGGAATAGGAGTGTACAAAGTTTTCCTATTCTGGTGACGAATCGGTTATTAAGACCTGATCTTAGTGAATATAATGTTTCATTAGGAAAGTTGCGTTATAATTATAATATAGAAAGTGATGACTATCGTGATTTTTTCTCTAACTTTTATTATCGTTATGGGGTATCTAATTGGACAACCCTTGGTTCTAATTTTGCTTATAGCGAAGACTTGCAAAATTTAGGCTTTCTATGGACTCAAGCGATTAGTCATTATTTGGTTTTGGATAGTGTAGTTCAAGCTTCACATGATGAACTTAATAATTTTAATTATTCATATGGATTATCTGCTGCAAAGGATTTCGGAAGAGTTTCACTTGGTGCCAGTGCAAAATATACAGAAAGAGATTTTAAATATTTAGGTGATGAACTGGATAATTTTTATAGTTATCCTAAGTATGAATATTTAATTTATGCAGGAATGAGCAATGTCCCTCTCTTGCATAATATTTATTTGAATTATGCTGCCCAGAGTTTTCATCAGCAAGAAATACGCGTGGAAGATGAGATTCCTTTATTTTTTCAAAATGATCGTAAAACTTTAAATTTAGGGTTTAATCGTCGGCTAGGTAGGAAGGGAAGCCTAGGTTTAAGTTATTTTAGCTCATTCGGTGATGATCGGGATTCTGGAGTTGTCTTATCACTTAGCTATAGTTTTGATGATGATAAAGCAGTTTATTTTAGTCATTCAACAGATGAAAGAACTAAATTGCAATTTGTTAAAAGTAATCCTAATCAGGTTGGATTTGACTATGAAACAGGTGTAAATAGACTCGAAGATGAAACACTATATAATTTCAATGGGCGATTGAAAACAGATGTTGGGGATTTAAGTTTTTATCATATAGAGGGAGATAATGAGTCTGAATCACAATTAAACTATCGTGGTGCGGTTGTTTTTCTTAATAATAAATTTAATTTTACCAAGTTAGTTGATAATGCATTTTCTGTTGTTAGTGTGGGAGATTATCAGGATGTCGATGTTTTAAGGTCTTTATCTGTAGTGGATAAAACGAATAAGAAAGGCTATACCTTTGTTCATGATATTATTCCTTATGTAAATTATGATATTGGTTTTGATCAGAATCAGTTACCAGTTGAAGATAAGATTCCTTATGCAACCAAGAGGCTTACTGCTTTAGATCAGCGGGGCTATATTATTAATTTTCCTATATATAATACAAAACAGGTCACGATTTTACCTGTAGATAGTAATAATAATAAATTTACAGCCGGTTCAGAGTTATATATCGATAATGATGGTGGGGAGGTTTATCCTATCTCATCGGACGGTACGGTCACTCTATATGGGCTTATTCCAAATACTTACAATATTAAAATCATCAGCACCGAATCTAAAACTTGCTTTGCACAATTGACGGTTACAGAAAATCAAAAAGAAGAAAGCGGACTGTCTACGCTTATTTGTAAATAAAGGATGAAAAATAATGAAACTTAAATTTACTGTACTTATGTTCACTCTATTATTGACCAGCCTAAGTCATGCCCAACGTTGTCAGATTGATCGGTCGACAGCATCAGAACTCAAATTGAACTCCTCTTATCTGAGCCAGGCTGCGACTTCATTTATCGTAAGGTGTGATAGCAGTTATGCTATTCAATTTAATTCTAGAAACTTAACCAGCACTAATGGCAGCAGTTATTTGGTTAATGAGCGCAATCATAAAATAAGAACACAAATGTATATTTCTGGAGCAACCTCATCCCGTTGGAATATGCCGATATCCCAACCGGCAACTAGCCTAAGTAAATTTGTTGTATTGGTACAACTGGCTGAACAACCTTCTGCTTTGACCCCAGCTGGAGTTTATAAGGACAGTTTATATGTTGATCTTATCTACTGAATTCTTTTAGCTAGCTCTTAACAGGGAATTAAACTTTGGTCTATTTAAGTCCTTTAGCCAGATTTTGAGGCTTTCTGTCTGGATTTTTTAGGCATAAGCTATGGTTGTGAATAGGTAAGTTAATTTACTGTCAACGCTGTTAATTGTTAGTCGAGTGAATTAGATATCTCTATAAGTACATAAACTTCCGAATAAAATGAAAGAAGGGGACAATATCATTAAAATGCAATAAACAAGCATTAGACTCTAGCTTAAAATATAATCACATAGGTGTGATATGGAACAGCCCTGCACCTCAGCGTTATCGAAAAAAATGTCTGCACTTCAAAATATTAGCTTTGACTTAAAACAGTTGCGACAGCAAAAAACAAAAATGACCCTGCCTTTGGAAGAGTTGACTCGTCCTCGTCTCAAAATAGCAATTGTGACCGAAACATGGCCACCTGAAATTAATGGGGTAGCACATTCATTGTTACAGCTGTGCAAAGGCCTGAAAAAACAGGGGCATAAGATTTTATTGATTCGACCCGAGCAAAAAGGCATCTGTGCTGAATTTCAACCCTATCGGGAATGTTTGGTCAAAGCACAGCGTATTCCCAAGTATTCAGGTTTGCAGTTTGGTTGGCCACAATTCCTAAAAGTTCGTCAGGCTATGGAAGTTTTTGAGCCGGATGTGGTGCATATCGTAACAGAAGGTCCATTAGGACTTGCTGCGCAGCAAACTGCAAGATCCCTTGAAATCCCTGTGTCGAGCGGCTTTCACTCCTCGTTTCAGGAGTTTAGTCGTTTCTTTGATCTGGCATTTTTGCTTAAATCCATTCAGCACTATCTGAAATGGTTTCACAATCATAGTGAAATTACTTGTGTGCCGAGTCGTGAAACTGCCGAAGCACTGCGCAAGTTTGGAGTTACGGGGCCGTTGGTGGTAGTGGGGCGAGGAGTGGATACACAAGCCTTTTCCCCAAAATGGCGTTCTGATTCACTACGCCAAAGTTGGGGCGCGTCCAAAGAAACCCGGGTGATGTTATATGTCGGGCGTTTATCGCCGGAAAAAGAAATACCTGTAGTGATTCAGGCATATTTCACATTGCGTCAGATGCATTGTCAGGATGTGCGTCTGGTGGTGGTTGGCGATGGCCCGGACCGACAGCGTTTAGAGCAGTTGAATCATGATGGTTCAATCATTTTTACGGGAAGTTTGCGGGGTCAGCAACTGGCCGAAGCATATGCGAGTGCTGATATTTTTTGCTTTGCAAGTCAGGTTGAAACTTTTGGCAATGTGGTGCTGGAAGCCATGGCAAGTGGTTTACCTGTTATTGCTTATGATTATGCTTGTGCGCACCTGCATATACAGCATGACCGCACCGGTTGGCTCAGTTTACTTGGCCAAGAGCATGATTTGACAGCCAATATTCTGAAGTTACCAGATTATCACACACTTAGGAAAATGGGTGTGTATGCTTCACAGTGTGCGGAAAAGGTTGGATGGCAACATCCTGTAGCGCAGTTTGAACAGGTTCTGTACTCGATCACAAGGCAAAATAAATGACCTAATTAAAACAAGAGCGGGAGCAACACGATGAAAATCCACAATGCCAAACTCAAATTTCTAGAAATCGATTTAAAAGGCTGTGTCTACTTCAATCATCTCTCCCATTCGGATCGAATTGCTACTTTTTTTAAAATCATTAGTCGTTTGGGTGACGGCGTCTTCTGGTATGTGATGTGTTTTGCTGCATGGGGAATTCGTGGCTTGGAGTATGGGCTGCAGATGCTCTATATTATTCTGGGTAGTACACTGGGTACGCTGATTTATAAAGTTCTCAAAACAAAAACTGTACGTCCAAGACCTTATCAGGTGCATCAGGTGATTCGACTGGGTGAGCGGCCGCTGGATCATTTTAGTTTTCCGTCTGGACATACCTTGCATGCGGTAATGGCAACCACGGTCTTGGGTTATGTTGCACCGCTATTATTGCTGTTGATGCTCCCTTTTACGCTGCTGGTGGCTTTATCGCGCATGATTCTGGGATTGCATTATCCAAGTGATGTCGCAGTTGGGGCAATGATCGGAGGCATGATGGCCGTGGTCATTGTGCTGAGCGCACCTTATCTCAATATTATGTTGTAAAAGTAAGTGAAAACTGGGGCGAAAGCTCGCAGATTTTTATAAATTTGCTAAAGTACAGCATTAAAGCAAATATGGTGAGAAATAGAGATGGGTTTACGTTGGACTGATACCCTGGATATCGCGATTGAACTCTACGAAGCGCATCCAGATGTGGACCCGCAGTGGATTCGTTTTACTGATTTACACGCCTGGGTATGTGCCTTGCCTGAGTTTGCAGATGACCCGACTAAATCCACAGAAGGTCTGCTGGAAGCGATTCAAATGGCATGGATTGACGAAGCGCGTTAAGTGCCCGATTGAAAAAAGCATATTTTTACAGTGTAAAAGCAGAAAAGTGCGCATTATCTCGGTATAATGCGCCAAATTTTCATGTCAACAATTGACTTAAGGAGCCTATCATGGCTATCGAACGTACTTTATCTATCGTAAAACCAGACGCAGTTGCTAAAAACCACATCGGCGACATCTTTGCTCGTTTCGAGAAAGCTGGTCTTCAAATCGTTGCAACTAAAATGAAACACTTGACTCAAGCTGAAGCTGAAGGCTTCTACGCTGAGCACAAAGAACGTGGTTTCTTTGCTGACCTCGTTGCTTTCATGACTTCTGGTCCAGTGGTTGTTTCAGTTCTTGAAGGCGAAAACGCTGTTCTTGCTCACCGTGACATCCTTGGCGCGACGAATCCTAAAGAAGCTGCTCCTGGTACAATCCGTGCAGATTTCGCTGTAAGCATCGACGAAAATGCTGCTCACGGTTCTGACTCTGTAGCATCAGCTGACCGTGAAGTTAACTACTTCTTCGCTCAAACTGAGATTGCTCCACGTACTCGTTAATTCGCAGTATTCAAACCAGATAAGTGTTATTATACTTATCTGGTTTTTTTATTCTTTGAATAATTCTTTGCTCACATATTGAGCTTCTCCTTTGATCTTTAGACATGGTTTAGGTAATACACATGAGTACTGAAGTCGTCGCTGTATCTGCAGTTTCAGCTGCACAGCAACCATCTCCGTCCACTCCCACACAGCAGAATGCTGTGGAAAAAGTGAACCTACTCGGCATGTCTCGTCCGCAAATGGAGAAATTCTTTGAGGATATGGGGGAGAAGAAGTTTCGTGCCGGACAGGTAATGAAATGGATTCACCAATTTTTCGTGACCGATTTTGCCGAGATGACCAATATCTCGGGCAAACTGCGTGAAAAACTGGAACGTATTTGTGAAATTAAAGCGCCCGAAGTGGTGCATAAAAATTATTCTAAAGACGGTACCCGGAAATGGGTCTTCCGTGTTGGTGATGGTGACGGCTCACTCGTCGAAACTGTGTTGATTCCTGCTGAACATCGTAGTGGCCTACGTCGTACCTTGTGTATTTCGTCTCAAGTGGGCTGTGCACTGGACTGTTCATTCTGTTCAACCGGTAAACAGGGTTTTCAGCGCGATTTAGATCAGTCAGAAATCATTGGTCAGTTGTGGGTGGCGAACTATTCCTATATGGAAGATGTGCCTGTGGCAGATCGTGAACGTTCAGTCACGAATGTGGTCATGATGGGCATGGGCGAACCACTGCTTAACTACGATGCCGTACTCAATTCCATGCGCATTATGCTCGACGACTTTGCTTATGGCATGTCGAAACGTCGCGTGACTTTATCGACATCAGGTGTGGTGCCGAAAATCGATCAAATGGTCAAAGACATTGATGTGGCACTGGCAATTTCATTGCACGCACCAAATGACGAACTGCGTAATGAACTGGTGCCAATCAACAAGAAATATCCTTTAGAACAACTGATTGCGGCGTGTCAGCGTTATATTGCCAAAGATGGTAATGAAAGTTCACGTAAACACGTCACCATTGAATATGTGATGCTGGATGGTGTGAATGATCATCCTGAACATGCACAGCAAATGATTAAGCTGCTGAAGAACTTGCCGAGCAAGATTAATTTGATTCCATTCAACCCTTTCCCGCACGCGCCTTATGGGCGTTCAAGCCGTAACCGCATTATTTCTTTCCAAAAAACTTTGTCTGATGCCGGTTTTGTGTGTACGATTCGTCAGACACGCGGTGATGATATTGATGCGGCGTGTGGACAGCTTGTAGGTCAAGTGGCTGATCGTACCCGTCGTGCGGAACAGTGGAAAAAGAAAATTGCGCAGTCAAATGAGATTATGCGTTCACAAGGATAATAAGAGGTCGCCAGTTGAGAAATCTAACATCTAAAATTGCTTTGATTTCAACAGTATGTGTGTCTTTAGCTTTGGTTGCATGTCAAACGCCAGATTTGGGTCAGAAAGATCCTGAAAAAGCCACCAAAGTCCGTACCCAATTGGCGGCAGAATATTTAAGAACAGGTGACCTAGATGCAGCCAAACGTGCGCTGGATCAGGCACTCGAAACGACTCCGCGTGATTCGCAAGCGAATATGATGATGGGCGTGCTATTGCAACAGGAAGGTAGTCAGCTCAATCTTGAGAAAGCAGATGCTTATTTCAAGCGTGCAATTTCGGCAGATCCGAAAAATGCACAGGCACGCAACAACTATGGCACGTATTTATATCAGCTAGAACGCTATAATGATGCGATCGAGCAGTTTAACATTGCCGGTGCAACTTTAGGTTATGATCAGCGTTTCCGTGCGCTGGAAAATATGGGACGTATTTACCTGAAAATGGGCGATGTGGTGAATGCTGAAAAATCATTCAAACAGGCGCTTCAGGCGAATCGCGATTCATATATATCAATGTTAGAGTTGTCAGAAATTTTTTATTTAAACCAGCAGTTCCCGGCAGCGACACAACTGTATCAACAGTTTGCGCGTGGTGTGGGACAGAAAAATCAGGGTGCCCGTGCGCTCTGGGTTGGCATTCGCACTGCGCGTGCCAGTGGTGATCAGTTGGGGATGCAGGTATTGGTGAACCAGTTACGTGCATTGTTTCCTGAAAGCCAGGAATACCAACGTTATTTGCAATTACAGTACAGTACTGAGGCCGTATGGAAGTAAATCCTAATTCACCTTCGAATCATTCGAGCGTAGCTCCAAATGCGTTAGGAAATATTCAACGTCCGGGCGAGTACTTGCGCCAGATTCGTCTCAATCAGCAACGTGATCTGGAAAATGTGGCCAAAGAGCTGAATATTCCGGTCAAAACCCTGACTGCACTTGAGCAGGATGAATATAAGTCTTTGCCTGAGGCGACTTTTATCAAAGGCTATTACCGGATCTATGCCAAACTTTTGGGTGTAGATGCGTCGACTATTATTCAGCGTTTTGATGAAATTTATACCAATGATACGGGTTTGTTGCCCAATCATGCGCTGAATAATTCCCCCATCAAAATTATGGGGAAATTGCCAGGTTCCAAGCGTGACCGTAACCGTAAATGGTTAAAGCGCATTTTTATTACGCTGGTCTTGCTGCTAATTTTGGGCGCACTGTTTGCCATGATTCAAAACTGGTCGAGCAGTAATTCGCAAAATAGCAGTGAAGTTTCTGGAGTCGGTGCTTCCAATATCGAGATTCTGAATCTGGATGCAGGCGCCGCACTGTCTGGCGACCAGCTAAAACTCGATTTTAACCGTCCGACCTCTGTGCATATCGTCGATTCAGCCGGTAAGGTTTTAGCGACTGGCCGTCAGGCATCGAGTTTGCAACTCAATGGTGAAGCGCCATTCCAGATTCGTCTTGATGATGCGGCAGCTGTATCACTCAGCCTGAATAATGAAAATATTTCATTGTCACCTTATACCGTAAACGGAAAAGCAGAATTCCGTTTGTCACCTTAACAGATCAAGAGTAGAGCAAAACCATGATCGTAAATCCAATTAAACGTCGTCCAACACGTAAAATTCGTGTCGGTTCAGTTTATGTGGGTGGTGATGCACCAATCAGTATCCAGTCTATGACCAATACTGAAACCTGTGATGTGGCAGCCACGGTTGCACAGATTCAGCGCTGTGTCGATGCCGGTGCAGACATCATGCGGGTTTCTGTGCCTACGATGGAAGCGGCGGCAGCATTTGGTGAAATTCGTAAGCAGGTGAATGTGCCTTTGGTGGCTGATATTCACTTCGACTATAAAATTGCTTTGGCAGTTGCGGACTTCGGTGCAGACTGTTTGCGGATTAACCCGGGCAATATCGGTTCAGAAGCCAAGATTCGTGAAGTGGTGGCAGCAGCACGTCATAATGATATTTCAATGCGGATTGGTGTCAATGCCGGTTCACTCGAAAAAGACATTCAAAAGAAATATGGCGAGCCGACAGGCGCAGCATTGCTTGAATCTGCGATGCGTCATATCGACATTTTAGACCGTCTGGATTTTCAGGAATTTAAAATTTCAGTTAAAGCATCCAATGTGTTCCTGACCATGGATGCGTATCGTTTGCTGTCTCAGCAAATTGATAATCCGCTGCATTTGGGTGTAACCGAAGCCGGTATTTACCGTACAGGTTCGGTTAAATCTGCAATCGCCTTGGGTGGTTTGCTGATGGAAGGCATTGGCGATACCATGCGTATTTCGCTTGCTGCCGAGCCTGAAGAAGAAATTAAAATCGGTTTTGATATTCTAAAATCGCTGGGTCTGCGTTCTAACGGCATTAATTTTATTGCCTGCCCAAGCTGTTCACGTCAGGAATTTAATGTGATTTCCGTGATGCAGCAGCTTGAAGAACGTCTGGAAGATATTCGTACTCCAATGGATGTGTCGGTGATTGGCTGTAAAGTAAATGGGCCGGGCGAGGCTAAAGAAGCCGATATCGGTGTCGTAGGTGCAGCGCCACGTTCACTGGTGTATCGTAATGGTGAAAAGAGCCATCTAATTGATACCAATCAACTGGTTGATGAAATCGAAAATATGGTTCGTCAACGTGTTACCGAGCTTGAAGAAGCTAAATCTAAAGAAATTATTCGTACAAGTTTTTCTGAGTAGATCATGAGTTCAATCGTCGCAATCAAAGGTTTTAATGACATTCTCCCAACGCAAAGCCCAGCTTGGAGACGTCTTGAACAGCATCTGTCGGGTTTGATGGATGCTTATGGCTATCAACAAATCCGTTTGCCTATCGTTGAACAGACCAATCTGTTCAAACGTTCGATCGGTGATGCCACCGATATCGTTGAAAAAGAAATGTATACCTTTCTGGACAAAGGTAATCCGCCTGAGTCTCTGACACTACGCCCTGAAGGAACTGCAGGCTGTGTACGTGCCATGCTGGAGCATAATCTGCTTCGTGGTGCAACTCCTCGCGTCTGGTATATCGGGCCAATGTTCCGTTATGAAAAACCACAGAAAGGTCGTTACCGTCAGTTCCACCAGTTTGGTGTAGAAACCTTTGGTGTGGCGACTCCGGACATGGATGCAGAGCTGATTTTGATGACTGCACGTCTGTGGAAACGTATGGGCGTAGCGGACAAGGTTCAACTTGAATTAAATACTTTAGGCGAATCGGATGAACGTGCAGCCTATCGTGCAGCCTTGGTTGAATTTTTAGAGTCACATAAAGCCGATCTGGACGAAGATTCTCAGCGCCGTCTGACCACAAATCCACTGCGTATTCTGGATTCTAAAGATGCCAAAACCCAAAGCATCCTAGAAAATGCACCGAAACTGCATGACTTTATGGGTGAAGAAACTCTGGCGCATTTTGCCCAGTTACAACAGTACCTGACTGATGCCGGCGTGAGTTTTGTGATCAACCAAAAACTGGTACGTGGCTTAGACTACTACAACAAAACTGTCTTTGAATGGACCACAACACATTTAGGTTCACAAGGAACCGTGTGTGCCGGTGGCCGTTATGACGGTCTTGTTGGTCAATTGAAGGGCAAGCCTGATCAGTCTGTACCTGCGGTTGGTTTTGCCATGGGTATCGAACGTTTATTGCTTCTGCTTGAACAGGTTGAAGACAATACACCAACGCGTGATTGTGAAGTATTCCTGGTGGCTGAACCGGCTTCTCAAGGTCAAGCCTTGGTCATTGCTGAACAGATCCGTGATCAGCTTGAAGCAGCGGGGAGTCAGGTGCGTTTGAAAGTGGGCTCTCAAGGTTCAATGAAGTCGCAAATGAAAAAGGCTGATCAGGCCGGTGCTTTATTTGCTGCGATTTTAGGTGAGCGTGAACTTGAAGCGCAGACTTTTACAGTGAAAGAACTGGCAACCGCAGAGCAATCGAATGTGCCATTTACGGACTTCGTTGCATTTTTTAGTGCTAAAATTTCTTTAAAATAATCGATAAAACATCAGGAAAAGGGTAGTCTCATGAGCGCAGTGGGTGATGAACAGTTTGAAAGCTTAAAATCCTTTACGAAGAAATATGGTTCTTCGATCATTACAGGGATTTTGATTGCGCTGATTGCCTTTTTTGGATGGGAATATTGGCAGAAGAAAAACCTGGCAGAGTCGCAAATGCACACTGCCAAGGTTCAGCAGTTGATGGATGATGCACAGGCGACGCAGGGCGATGCCTTTGCCAAGCTGTCTGAAACTGCGGACAAAATTGTCAAAGAAGCACCAGATTCAGCTCAGGCCATTCAGACTCAGCTGGTCATGGCGAAACTGGCCTATGACAAAGAAGATTATGCTGCGGCTGAGAAAGCGCTACAAAAAGTTGAAAACTCGACACTAGACGATAAAGGTCTGGTTCAGGTGGTCAAACTTCGTCTGGCTTATGCGCAACTGGCACAGAAAAAATATGATGCTGCATTGAAAACTTTAGAAGCAGTGACTGAACCTGCGTTTAAAGCAACTGCCGATGAAGCACGTGGCGATATCTATGTTGCCAAAAATGATATTGAAAATGCGAAAAAAGTATATCAAAGTGCATGGGATGCCTTGATTGAACGTAAAGAAGAACGTCAGATTTTACAAATTAAGCTCGAAAGCGTAGGCGTATTGGTCGATGATCCAGAAATCGAACGCCCAATTATAGAAACACAAGCGGAAGAAGCTGCATGAATAGAAAATACAAAATTACCTGTGCCTTGACTGTTTTAACGCTTGCACTGGCTGGCTGTGCAGGTAAAACAAATAAAGTTCCAGAAGTAAAACCGAACCCACTTCCAAAACTGACCCAAGCCAAAACACTGGTTCCTGTATTTTCCACCAGTGTATCTGCGACAGATGCTGCCGATCCATTGCGTTTACGTCTGGATGCAGACAATGGTGTGGTTTTTGCGATTGATCCAAAAGGCGAGGTGTCTGCATTTAAGGGCAAACAGCGTCTCTGGCAGAAAAAAGTCAGCAAAGATAATCTAAGTTCTGGCGTTGAAGCGGCCGAGGGTCTGGTTGTTGTCGGTAGCCAGAAGGGCCAACTGTTTGCACTCGATCAGCAAACCGGTGAGCAAAAATGGACTGCACAATTGACGGGTGCTTTACTGGCGCCTTCACTGATTCATGCAGGTCGTGTGATTAGTGTGAGCAATGACGGTATGGTCTATGCGCATGAAGTGGCAAGCGGTGCACAAGTTTGGACTTATAACCTGCCTAATGTACAATTCAGCCTGCGTGGTATGGCGGCTCCTGTGCCATTAGATGCGCGTAATGTGCTGATTGCATCTTCAAATGCGTATATTTATGCACTGGATGCCTTAAGTGGCGTACCAAAGTTACAGCGTCGTGTCGCCGTGTCGGATGGCCGTTCTGATATTCAGCGTCTGGTCGATATCGACGGTGAGCCGGTCGTTGCAGGTCAGTTTGTGGTGACGACCAGTTATCAAGGTCAGGTGACTGTGCTGGACTTGGCTTCACAGCAAGTGATCTGGAGTGAAGATGCCAGCAGCATCCAGCGTCCAGAAGTTGTCGGAAATGGCGTATTCGTGGCGCAAACTGATGGCAAAATTAAAGCTTTTGAGATTAGCTCGGGTCAACCGCTTTGGGAAAATGATCAATTGCTGAATCGTCAGCTCAGTAATCCAGTGATGTTAGGCACGGATTTGGTGGTCGGTGATCTGGATGGTGTGTTGCACCTGATTGACCCGCGTACCGGACAAATTACTGGTCGTTCGAAAACCTCTGGTGAAGTGCGTAACTTACGCGTGATCGACAACCAGCTTTATGTTTCTACACGCAAGGGCGCATTAAGCATTTGGCAGAACCGTTAATTTTAACGAGCCTTATGTTAAACTAGCCGCAACCGTATTTTTGTGAACGCGGGGTGATTGAAAAATCAATGCCCCGTGTTTTTATTTAGGGTATTTTTCCCCTTATATCTTCCTATACTTTCTGATGTTCAGGCCACTTTGACTGCCTGATTATTGAATAAAGGTTACTCTATGAAACCCGTAATTGCGCTCATTGGTCGTCCGAACGTCGGAAAATCAACTCTGTTCAATCAGATTACCAAGAGCCGTGACGCATTGGTGGCAGACTTTGCTGGTCTGACACGCGACCGTAAATATGGCGATGCAACCTATCAAAATAAATCTTTCATTGTGGTTGATACCGGTGGTATTGGTGAAAATGAAGGCGGTATTGACTCGTATATGGCAGAGCAATCTAAAACTGCCATTCATGAAGCCGATATTATCATTTTTGTGGTCGACGCGCGTGCCGGACTGCTGGCTTCCGATGAGCAGATTGCGCGTGAACTGCGTACTTTAGGTAAAAAGGTCTTTCTGGCGGCCAATAAAGTCGATGGCGTACATGCTGAAGCTGCCTTGGTTGAATTCTACAAACTGGGCATGGGCGAGCCGCTACAAGTTGCTGCCAACCATGGTCGTGGTGTTCAGCAAATGCTGGAAGACGTGCTTGCCGATGTACCGGAAGATGAAAACCCGGAAGAGCATGATAAAAACACTGGTCTGCGTTTAGCGATTATTGGTCGTCCAAACGTGGGTAAATCTACGCTGGTGAACCGTTTGCTCGGCGAAGAGCGTGTGGTGGCATTTGACCAGCCGGGTACAACACGTGACTCGATTTATATTCCATTCGAGCGTGATGGCCGTCAATATACCCTGATTGATACTGCAGGGGTGCGTCGTAAAGGTAAAGTGGATGAAATGATTGAGAAATTCTCGATTGTTAAGACTTTGCAGGCGATGAAAGATGCCAACGTGATTGTGGTTGTGGTCGATGCACGTGATGGTATTGTAGAGCAAGATTTGCATCTGATTGGCTATGCGCTTGAAGCGGGTCGTGCCATGGTCATTGCTGTCAACAAATGGGATAACATGACTGAATATGATCGCAAGCAATGTAAGCTCGATGTAGAGCGTCGCTTCGATTTCATTCCATGGGCAAAAGTGCATTTGATTTCTGCATTGCATGGAACGGGTGTGGGTGAGCTTTATCCTTCGATTCACCGTGCCTATGATTCATCTCGTTTGAAAGTATCACCGGCAAAAATCACCCAGATTTTAAATGATGCAACAGATGCCCACCAACCGCCTATGGTTCAGGGTCGTCGTATTAAAATGCGTTATGCGCATATGGGCGGACAGAATCCACCAACCATCGTGATCCATGGTAACAAGGTCGATAAAACCCCTGCGGATTACCGTCGTTATCTTGAAAACGTATTCCGTAAAGTATACAAGCTTGAAGGTACGCCGATTAAAATCGAGTTTAAAACCTCTGAAAACCCGTTTGAAGGGCGTAAGACGGTGATGGATGAGCGTATTGCAGCGCGTAAACGTCGTTATGTACAGAAGTTCAAGAAAGCCGAGAAGAAATTTAAACGTTAATTTCTTTTTTTAGTTTTCGATAAAAAGCCTGCTGATGCAGGCTTTTTATCGGCTACATTTAGATAGTGCATTTTTTTGCTTTTTGATAAATACGGATATTTTCAAGATTAGCTAAAGCAACATCTGCATCGGCTTGAGAAGCGGCTAAATTATTTTGATTATTATTGCCAGAAAAGGCATTCGTAATTTCACTTGCACGTGCAACTGTTTGTGATTGACCTGCAAAAGCAGACAATGCACCACTTGCAATACCAGCTAATTTTGAAACAGGATTATTGGCTTGAGCATTTGCCTGGTTTTGTGCATTTTGACTGGCTTCTAGAGTGCGTTCAAAGCTGCGTGCTTCTACCGCTAAATCAGTACAATCTAAACCTTTTAAGTATGCGGTTGAGTAGACGCTATTATTCTGCTGTGAAGCATTATTATAGTTAAAAGCATATGTGCGGTCTGCTCGTGCCACAGCAGCATTCGCCTGTGCACGGCTACGCTCCATATTAGCTTCGGCCTGATCCATAATCGCGCCATTTTTTGCTCCCATCACCGCTGTTGCAGCTTCTAACCAAGAGGCGGCCTGTATTGAAAATGATGATACTGCAAGAGTAGTGCTGAGTATGATTTGTTTAAACATGTGACCCTCTGTTTTTGTATGTGTGAAATTGTAATTGAATTGTAACTAATGTTTGTATAAATTTTAAATGACATTTAATAACAGTATTTTAATTTTAATTTTTTAAATAATTTTAATAAGCATTGATTTTTGTGTGGGAGATTAACAGATGCTTGAACAATACTTAGGATTAGATAATGCGACGTCAGATACAGCTATCTAGGAAATTTTATGTTAGAAATAAGCTTTGTAATAAGCCTGTAGGCATTTAATATTGAAACGAAATATCAATATTCATTGGACTCCTCTAGAGCCTTTATTGGCAAATTTGATCCAAAATAATCGTAAAGACTATATTCAACAGCGTAAAAATATTATTTATGCCCATCGTAACCAATTGCTTTCAGATCAACTTAATTATCTTATCCAGTCTTCAGATTTTAGCATTACTGAATTCGGAAAACCCTATCTCCACACTCATCCAGACTTCAACTTTAACCATAGCCATAGTCAAAATTTCTATGCTCTGGCAACGAGCAATAATGTCCAAAATTTGGGAATTGATATTGAAGAGCTGAGCCGTAAGGTTCGATTTGAAGCCATGGCACAACATGCCTTTCATCCTGAAGAGCTTAAGCAGTGGCAGGCACTGGACTATGATTCCGAATACTGGTTTAAGGTCTGGACCACCAAGGAAGCTGTATTAAAGGCCTCAGGACTGGGCATACGCATCAACCTGAATGAGTTAAATACCCAGATTCATCCAGATCAGAATGGTGGAAGATGTGAACATCCAGAGATCGGCGTCTATGCCTATCAAAATTATAATATGGCAGGATGTATGCTCACCGTGGCCTGGCAAAGTGAGCATTCATGCAAGGGTTTCAGATTTCCGCTAATCCAGATTCACCAATCTGTTTAAATCAGCAGAGTAGAAATAGACTCTATTGTCTGGCAATCAACAGGTTGCTGATTCGGTTCACAAACTGTGGACTCATACGTGATAGATGAAATAAAAATTTACTTTTTAATCCAACCGGATGGTGCGTAGCTTGCCAGATAGAGTCTTTAAGCTGTACCAGTTTTAGAATATCCTGTGCGACATCCTCTGCTTTCAAATGTACCCCCATTTTTTTAATACTTTCTGCCTGCATATCTTTCACCATGGCTGTACCGACGAAAAGTGGCATCACATCAAGCACCCGAATCCCATAGGGTTGCCATTCAATATCCAGACTTTCAGTCAGACCGCGCACGGCAAATTTACTGGTCGCATAAGAGGCTAAATCGGCCTGTCCATAAATGGCGGATGCCGAAGATAAATTAATGACACGAGCAAATGAAGATTCTTTTAAATAAGAGAAAGTGGCATGACAGCCATTGAGGAGGCCTTTAACATTAATATCCAGCGTGCGATGATGCGCTGCAATTGTGGTGTCTTCAAAAGGCCCTGAATATAAAATTCCGGCATTATTCACCAGAATGTTGATTTCACCGGCCCAGGCTGAAAACTCCGCCAAAGCTGTTTCCCAGGAAGTATAGTCTGCCACATCCAGAAAGCCTGCTTTGGCATGTTCGCCCAGTTGCTGGGCCAGCTGTTCGGCCTGTGCCACATTGATATCATAAATACCGACTTTATAGCCGTGCTGGTAAAATAGCATGGCTGTCGCGGCGCCAATTCCTTGTGCTGCCCCACTAATCAATATACTGTGCATGTGCTTGATCTCCTTATTGTCTTTTTTTCTTGAGCATAACAAGAAACAGGCAGATTGACGCGACTATTTGGTAAAGAAGAGGTTTTAAAAGTGGAACAATTGCTTAATATCATGCGTGAATTACGTGAAAAATGTCCATGGGATCAGCAGCAGACTCCCGAATCTCTGACCCAATATGCGATTGAAGAAGCTTATGAAGTAGAAGCTGCAGTACGTTCTGGAAATATTGACGAAATTCGCGATGAACTGGGCGATCTGCTGTTACAGGTGGTGTTCCAGTCGCAAATGTACAGCGAGCAGGGTGCTTTTGATTTTCAGGATGTGGTGCAGGCCATTAGCGACAAGCTCATCCGCCGTCATCCGCATGTATTTCAGGCTGAACAGTTTGTAAAATTGAGCCCGGAAGATGTCTCTCAGCTCTGGCAAGAAATTAAACAGCAAGAAAAGCAGGGCAAGCCACGTTCCCGTTTAGATGAAATCAAGCATGCACCGGCCTTGGTACAGGCAGATGAAATCCAGAAAAATGTCGCAAAAATCGGCTTTGATTTTCCCGATGTCACTGGGGCATATGACAAAGTAGAAGAAGAGCTGGCCGAGTTAAAAGAAGCTTTGGCAAGCCAGAATTCCGATGAAATACAGGAAGAATTTGGTGACTGCTTATTTTCTCTGGTCAATGTTGGCCGTAAACTTGGAATCTCGAGTGAAATGGCATTATTAGGCACGATCCATAAGTTTCGTACTCGATTTGCCTTGATGGAACATCAGGCGGAAAAACAACAACTCAATATAGACCGCTTGTCACTGGCTGAATTGGATCAGCTCTGGGAACAGGCCAAATTAGAATTAAAACAAAGAGCGGCGCATGAACAAACAACAACATCGAACAAGTCCGGCGTGGATTAATCTTCTTCTGGGTTTATGGCTAGGCTATATTGCTATTGGAACTGCACATGCAACTGCGACCGATTATATGGAATGGAAGACCAGACAACAGCAACATGATGCGCGGCTCAAACAACAGAATGCATCGACTAAAGCAGATCACTATCTGGCAAAACCGGCACTTTCGGTACAAGCGACAGGTGATAGAATTAGTTTAAATAGTGCAAATATTGAACAATTGCAACAGTTGCATGGCGTGGGACAAAAGAAAGCCCAAGCCATTGTTGAGTATCGGCAGAAAAATGGGAAATTTAAAAGCATTGAAGATATTCAGCTGGTCAAAGGCATTGGGCCGGCATTATTTGCCAAAAACAAGGCCAGACTCGCGTTGTGAATAGACTGAATTGATGCAAAATACAGAATCAATCTGAGCGGCAGGATTGACATAATCAAATTGCCCTTTAGTCGTGTAAGCGATATGATTAGCGTCATCTTAGAATTTTACGTTCAGACGTAGGAGACAGCGTCTTTTGCAAACTTTGCGCGCGTCAAAATGTGGTTTATCAACCGCTCAATTACCTTCTTATATTCTCGATGTGATTGATGCCTTAAACAAGGCAGGCTATGAAGCTTATATCGTGGGTGGTGGTGTTCGAGATCTGATGTTAGGTTTGAATCCTAAAGATTTCGATGCAGTTACCAATGCAACCCCGGCTCAGGTCAAGGAAGTATTCGGACGACGTTGTCGAATTATCGGACGGCGTTTTGAACTGGCGCATGTCTATTCAGGGCGGGAACTGGTTGAAGTGGCCACCTTCCGGGCACCTCCAAAAAAAGCAGTCACCTCGGCAGCGGGGATGATTCTGCGTGATAATAACTGGGGCAGCATCGAGCAGGATTTTGCCCGTCGCGACTTCTCGATCAATGCAATGTATTACCAGCCGCGTAAAGCGATTGTGCTGGATTTCTGCAATGCTGTAGATGATATTCACAGCAAAACTTTACGTTTGCTCGGTGATCCGGCCTTAAGATTTGAAGAAGATCCGGTGCGGATGTTACGTACTTTACGTTTTGCTGCCAAGCTGAATTTCAGTATTGATGAAGCCATTCTGGATATTTTCACGCCGGAAATGACCCAGCTGCTGCGTGATGTCTCTCCGCATCGACTCTATGATGAATCACAAAAGTTATTCACCATGGGGCATCTGAATCGTGTGTTGCCCATGCTGATTGACTTCGGAATCTGGCATCAGCTGTTCGCCGATATCAAAGCTGAAATCACGCCGTTTATGGAGCGTGCCGCGAAAAATACCGATCAGCGTATTTCGATTGGCAAGACCATCAATCCTGCATTTTTCTACGCGGTACTGTTATGGCAGCCATTCCTCGAGCGTTGTGAGTTTTATCTGAATAAAGGCGTGGTCGCAGCAGAAGCACGTGCCCAAGCGGGTCTGGATGTTTTGAAACGTCAGGCAACCCGAACCATTATTCCTCGCTTCGCCGAGACTTTCATTCGTGAAGTCTGGGAAATGCAGACCCGTTTACTGAATCCAAAACCGCAACAAATTGAGGCCTTGTCTAGTCATGCGCGTTTCCGTGCCGGATTTGACTTTTTGCTGTTGCGCGAAAAATCAGGCGATGCAACGGCGCAAGGCATGGGCAGTTGGTGGGATGCTTACCAGCAAATGAGCGGTGATGAGAAAGAACGGGCGATTAGCCAGTATAACCGTCAGCGTGCCAAGAGCCGTCGTAAGGCCACTCAAGAAGAACATCTGGAACAGAAACTGACGGCACAACAGGATCTCGCCGAGATTGAGCCTTTAGTCAATGAACCTGAACCACGTAACCGCCGGGTGCGTAAAGCCAAGTTTGAAGACAAGGCGAAAACCCTGTCACATGTGGCAGCCAGTGCCAGTGGTGAAATTGGCGCAGATCATCCGATTATGAAACGTAAGCGGGTGCAACGTGATTTAAGCCAGGTGGTGTTTGGGCCAACACAATGATCGTGACGTATATTGGCCTGGGTAGTAACTTGGGCGATTCACGCCAGATTTTGGCAGAAGCTGTACAGAAACTGGCGACATTGGGTCAGGTAAAAACCTCGCATCTGTATCAAAGTCCACCGATGGGGCCACAGGATCAGCCAAATTATCTGAATGCTGTGGTGCAGTTGAATACTAATCTGGCAGCTTTAAGCTTGCTGGATTATTTGCAAGCCTTCGAGCAGGAAGCCGGTCGGGTACGTTTGCGTCATTGGGGCGAGCGTACGCTGGATCTGGACTTGCTGATCTACGGAGATGAACAGATACAGAATCAACGCCTGACTGTACCGCATGTCGGCGTGTTAGAGCGTGATTTCGTACTCATTCCGTTGCTGGACATTGATGCTGAAATACAGGTTCATGCTACATCCTTAAAAGACCTGGACATCGTCAAGCAATCGACCTTAACGGTACTCGATGACACAAACTGGGCAAATATTTAATTTTTGAGTTATGGGTATGTTCGCGAGAACTTCAATCATAGAGGAACATCTTCATGGTCAGTCTGAGTGACTTAAGACGCTTCAAAGCAGATGGACGCAAATTTTCATGTCTGACTTGCTATGATGCCAGCATGGCCAAAGCCATGGAAATTGCAGAAGTAGACAGTATTCTGATTGGCGACTCTTTGGGAATGTCAATTCAGGGCCGCGATTCGACTTTACCAGTGACTGTTGCAGATATGGCCTATCATACCGCTGCGGTACGCCGTGGTAACCAGCATGCCTTTATCATGACTGACTTGCCGTTTATGAGTTATGCCACCTTAAATGATGCCTTGCAAAGTTCCAAAACCGTGATGCAGGCCGGTGCGCAAATGGTGAAAATGGAAGGCGGTGCATGGCTGGCAGAAACCGTGCAGGTGCTGACCCGTAACGGTATTCCAGTCTGTGTGCACTTGGGATTGACGCCACAATCGGTACATGTCTTTGGCGGTTATAAGCTGCAAGCTCGTACCCGTGAAGCAGCGGATCAACTGATTGCAGACTGTAAAGCAGTGGTTGATGCAGGTGCTGCACTGTTACTGCTGGAATGTGTACCGGCACAATTGGGTCAGGAAATCACGGAACTGTTTCCACAAATTCCGGTGATTGGCATTGGTGCAGGCGCAGCCACTGATGGTCAGGTCTTGGTAGTACAAGACATGCTGGGTTTAACCTTTGGCCATACTGCAAAATTTGTCCGTAATTTTATGCAGGAACAATCGGGTGCTACTGCCATTCTGGATGCTTTTAAAGCTTACCATGCTGCAGTTTTGGATGGATCTTTCCCGGCACCCGCACAAACTTTTCAGGTTGAATTGTAAGATGAAAACAGAAACCACCATTCAGGGACTCGCGGCCTCACTTAATCCGGCACGTGCCAACCGCAAGATTATTGGTTTTGTACCCACCATGGGCAATCTGCATCAGGGTCATTTAAATCTGGTACGTGAAGCGCGTAAGCTGTGTGATGTGGTGGTGGTCAGTATCTTTGTCAATCCGATCCAGTTTGGACCCAATGAAGATTTTGACAGCTATCCGCGTACGCTGGAGCAGGACCAGCAGCTGTTGGCAGAAGTCGGTTGTGATATCGTATTTGCACCGACTGTTGAGCAAATGTATGGCAAAAAGCCACGTCTGACCAATATCAGCGTGTCTGAGATTACCAATGATTTATGCGGTTTGCAGCGTCCCGGCCATTTTGATGGTGTCGCAGTGGTGGTCACTAAACTGTTTAACATCGTACAGCCGAATTATGCCTTCTTTGGCCAGAAAGATTATCAGCAATTGGCGGTGATTCGTCAGTTTGTGCAAGACCTGAATATTCCGCTGGAAGTGATTGGTGTGCCGATTGCCCGTGCAGAAGATGGTTTAGCCTTAAGTTCTCGAAATGGTTACCTAAGCCAAGAGCATCGTGCAATCGCACCGGTCATTTATCAAAGCTTACAAAAGGCTGAACAGCAGCTCCATGCTGCGATTGAACTGGATACGGTATTGGCCGAGCTTCGCCAGACTTTAACAGATGTCGGGTTTGTCGTAGACTATGTTGAAGCACGAACGCCAGAATTACAAAAAATTCATACGTTTAATCAAGATGTTGTGTTATTTGTAGCTGCAAAGATAGGTAATACACGTCTGATCGATAACCTGCAGGTCAAATACACTGCCGGATAGGATGAAAGGGTAGCATGTATGAAGCGCATTTTAATTGTCACGGGACAATCTGGTTCAGGTAAATCATCTGCATTGCAGGTGCTTGAGGATCTGGGTTATTACTGTATTGATAATCTGCCTTTGGCATTGCTTCCCGAAATTGTGGCGAAACTGCACAGTGAGAACAATCTGGAACAGTTGGCCTTGGGGGTCGATGTACGCAGTACCCGGGCCGATTTGCAAGAATTTGATCATGTGTTCGAGCAGCTACAACAGCATGGCTCGGTCGATATTATCTATCTGACCACGCAGGATCAGGAACTGATTGCGCGCTTTAGTGCCTCGCGTCGGCCGCATCCTCTAGCTTCGCGCTTTAAGAGTCTGAACGAGTGCATTCAGGAAGAAAAAATCCTGCTAATGCCCATCCAGCTGCGTTCTACCGTGCACATTGATACTACAGATAAAAGCGTGCATGACCTGAAACATACCTTATTGACCAAGTTGGGACAGACCGATAACCTGATCCTGATTTTGCAGTCTTTTGGTTATAAGCATGGCATTCCACTGGATGCCGATTATGTCTTTGATGTCCGGCATTTGCCGAATCCGCATTGGGAACTGGAATTACGCAAATTTTCAGGACTCGATCAACCGGTGCAGGAGTTTTTGCAAAAGAGCGATCAGGTCGAAGATATGTTTAATGATATTTATCATTTTCTGGACAAATGGTTACCGACCTTTTCTGAAGGGCATCGTCATTATATGACTGTGTCAATTGGCTGTACCGGTGGTCAGCATCGTTCTGTTTACATTGTGGATAGACTAAAAAAAGCCCTTGAGGCAAAATGGTCTATTCAAGTCCTCCATCGAGAAATGAAGCACTGGTCATGATTGATACCACTGTTGACGTAATTAATAAACTGGGTTTACATGCACGCGCATCTGGTAAACTTATAGAAGTGACTACCAAATTTCGTTCCAGTATCCAGATTGGAAAAACGGACAAACTGGTAGATGCAAAAAATATCATGTCCTTGCTGATGCTCGGTGCGGGCAAAGGAACAACTTTACGCTTGGTGATTGAAGGAGCGGATGAGGACAAAGCCTTATCTGAAATTCAGGCACTATTTGCAGCAAAATTTTATGAGGCAGATTAATCGTGGCACGTCGACCGAACAGTTTAACTGAAGAAGATTTTGATTCTTTAGAGGGACGCGCAAGTAAAACCGAACAGAAAAAAGCAGTCCAGCGTATGGCGGCTTTGGGTGCACAGCTGGCTGAGTTGAGTGCTAAACAAATTAAAAACTTGCCTGTTGAAGAGCGTTTGATTGAAGCATTGCTCGATGTACAGGAATTTACCTCACATGAAGCACGTCGCCGTCAATTTTCACGTATTGGTAAATTACTGCGCAATGAAAATGAAACGGTGATTTTATCTTATTTAACACCAAAACAAGGTCTTAAAAAGACAGCCCAATTACAGCGTTGGGTCGATCGAATTGTCAAAGATGGTGACCCGGCCATTAATGAATTTACCAAAACCTATAATGCCACAGAACGTCATACCTTGCGTCAGCATTATCTTCGCGTACATCGTGATTTAAAGAATCAGGCACCTGAAGCAGAGGTCAGTGCGTCTAAGTTAAAGTTATTTAACTATGTACAGCAAGTGGCGTTAATTTCAGACAATTAATTCTTCGTTAAAAAGCGGTCTTTTTAGGCTGCTTTTTTTTGTCTTTACCTTAAGTGAACTGTTTCTTGTGTAAAAAATACCCTGAATTGGATTCATTCGTCCTCAGCATGAAATTTCCATTTTTAATGTAAGCTTGAGTGATAAAAAATCACAAAATTTTCGCAATTAATTTGTTAAAGACTGTAATTTCTTTACAATTCAAAGGCTATTTTTCAGACAGTTTTTTTGAGACTTTAAGTTGAGACTCAAGATCATTGTTAAGTATTTTTTAAAAATAAAAAATGAATTTTGAGCGTTATTAGAGAGTGAAGCCAATCTAATTTATTTTTTTAAACGAAATTTAAGTCTATATAGTTGAAAAACCATTAACTTTTATTTAAAAGGGGATAAAAATCGATGCTGAGTATTTTTTGGTCAAGAGTATGTTAAAGTAAATACAAATAAACATGCTTCATTTTAGCTTAGATATTGAGTTTCAAATACTTAAGCAGACTTTTTTTGAAGATTAAATTTTCAAGTTATTCTTAATTAATTAAATATCAGTGCCTTGCGGTTATGAGTGTATTTGGATAGAAACAGATTAACAAATCCTTTAACCTATAGGTGAGTTTTCAGCGTTCAGTAAATATAGAATCTTTGTTATTGATTGTATAAATTTGGTCGGCAGTGTTTTCTATATTCCATACATATTCAGAGAGGCAGACATGGAACTAAAACTGCTAGAGGTCGGTCAGAATACGGAGCTTTTAAGCTCATGTCGTATATCTCTCATTTTAGGCGTCTATACCTCCAATAATTTACTAGACACCTTCTGTAAGGTTGCCCGTAAAGTCCTAGGCGTTAAAACCAGTATTATTGGATTCCATATGGAGCCGTATATCTGGTACAGCTGTCCGCACGGTTTTCGGGCCTTGCATGCTCGGCAGGAAATTGCCATCCCTACATATCTGCAACAGGCAGATGTCATCGACCAGACTCATCCTGCTTATGCAGAATTGTCGAATTATGTGAAAGAGCTGGGTGTGGTGCATCACCGACTGGTCGCATTTAATTTAAAAGCGAATGCTGGTCAGCCGCTAGGTCAGGTGATTTTTTTTGATGATCAAACTGACAGGTTTGATCAGGATGATATTGAGACCGTTAAGCAATTTGCTGAAAGTTTAGTAATTCGAATCCAACTCAATGAAGAACATACTGAGCTGAAAGAACTATACGAACAGCAATGTGCACAAAACTTTAGTACAACCAAATTTTTCCAGATCATCGCACATGATCTGCGTGCGCCATTTCATGGCCTGCTGGGCTTTTCCGAAGTTCTGGCGCAGGAACGTGATACCTTGGATGAGTCCAGTATTCAGAGTATCGCGGATTATTTATATGATAATGCACAATCGACTTATAACCTGCTGGAAAGCTTGCTGACCTGGGCCATGGCCGAGGGCGGACGCTTTGTATATCATCCGATTAATTATGAACTCAAGCAATCCAGTAAAATTGTCTGCAGTGTATTGCACAGTCTGGCGTTGAATAAAAAAATTGAATTAATCGACAATATTCCCGAAGACATTAAAGTCCATGCGGATATCAATATGATTACTTCAGTGTTGCAGAATCTGGTCTCCAATGCGCTGAAATTCACCCCGGTTAATCAAGGCGGTAAAGTCATTTTAGAGGCAGAAATGGACGGTGAGCAGGTTAAAATCACCATTCAGGATACCGGTCTGGGCATGACTGAAGAGCAGATACAGAATCTGTTCAAGCCGACGTTGATGGTGAGTGTCCGAGGTACCGCTGAAGAGAAAGGTGCTGGTTTAGGTTTGGTATTGTGCAAGCGCTTTATTGATCTGAATCATGGCCAAATCGCGGTGGATTCAAAAGAAGGTCGAGGTACGACCTTTACGGTGCATTTGCCAATGGTCACCAATGATCATCAGGCACTGGTGCTTGAAGATCTGCATGCTGAGAAATCCTAAAAGTTGACATCCTCACCTCCCTGAAACGGAGGTGATTCCTACTGCTAGACGCTTATGCCCAAGCGCAAGTATGTTCTTCGCTGCATTTTCATCCCTGTTATTGGAACTTCCGCATTCACATTCCCATACTCTTATTCGCAAATCTGCTCTACCTTTCGGACTGCTAGAAGTGATCTCACCACAGCACGAACAGATTTGGGTTGTGAATCTCTCACTTACTTCTTCAAACATTGCCCCTGCGTTCTCGCATTTATACTTGAGCATTGTTTTGAATGCTGAAAAACCTGTATCTAAAACAGATTTTGCCATTTTAGTTTTTACAAGT
>NZ_VOYD01000032.1:0-28383 GCF_013420435.1 Acinetobacter sp. YH01008 | reverse complement strand
AAAGTTTTACGTACTTTAACTGAATCAACCTATGAAATTCAGCCTCAGCAAAGTCATTATGAATCTCTCGAAGTAGATGAGTTCTGGAATTTTGTTGGAAATAAAAAGAATAAACAATGGCTTATTTTTGTTCAAAAGTCATATTTTACCTCGGAGAAACCGGACATTTTTATTGGTGAGAATATAGACACTTTAAATGGGTTCTAACACTCTCGTTTCGTATAACAGCCATTATGTTAAATGGACATAAATCAATTCTAAAATTATCTATGATCATTCTTACTTTTACTTCAGTACTGCGGTTAGGGTGGATAGAAAAGGGCCTAACTGCTATCATTGCCCCCGAAACCCTCCAAAATAGATATCTTTCTTAATATGACACTTACGCCACCATAAGTTTATTTATCTCTTAAAACAGTAAATAACTCATCACTGTCTAGTGATGTGGTGTAGTAGCTTGTGTGTCATATATCACATCACTAGCCTTTCCTAAAATTTAAAAAAATAGGCTATTTTCATGTTATCCACTATTCGAGAACAATGGTTCTCCAATATTCGCGGGGATGTTCTTGCGGGTATTGTTGTTGCTTTGGCTCTAATTCCTGAAGCAATTGCCTTTTCAATTATTGCAGGTGTCGACCCTAAGGTAGGGTTATATGCTTCATTCTGTATTGCCGTGGTGATTTCTTTCGTAGGCGGTCGTCCAGGGATGATTTCTGCTGCAACTGGTGCTATGGCTTTATTAATGGTCACACTGGTTAAAGAGCATGGTCTGCAATACTTATTAGCAGCCACAATTTTGACAGGATTTATTCAAATCCTAGCAGGCTATCTAAAATTAGGTGCATTGATGCGCTTTGTGTCAAAGTCGGTTGTGATTGGCTTTGTGAATGCCTTGGCTATTCTAATTTTTATGGCCCAATTGCCTGAACTCACCAATGTGACATGGCATGTCTATGCGATGACAATTGGTGGTTTAGCCATTATTTATCTATTCCCCTATATCCCAGTAATAGGCAAGCTTTTACCCTCTCCCCTCATCTGTATTGTACTCCTCACGCTCTTTGCCTTGTTCATTGGTTTAGATGTAAGAACCGTAGGTGATATGGGGCAATTACCAGATACTCTTCCAATTTTCTTGCTTCCTGATATTCCTTTAAATCTTGAAACTTTAGCTATTATTTTGCCTTATTCACTGGGATTAGCAGCCGTCGGTTTGCTTGAATCTATGATGACAGCAACGATTGTCGACGATTTAACAGATACCACCAGTGATAAAAACCGTGAGTGTAAAGGACAAGGCGTTGCCAATGTCGCTTCAGGCTTCTTAGGCGGAATGGCAGGCTGTGCCATGATCGGTCAATCAATTATTAATGTGAAATCTGGTGGTCGTACCCGTTTATCTACCTTTAGTGCGGGGGTCTTCCTGTTAATTATGGTGGTGTTTATCAGTGACTGGCTCAAAGTCATTCCAATGGCTGCACTGGTTGCCGTAATGATCATGGTTTCAATCGGAACATTTAACTGGGATTCACTGCGCAATATTCGCCAATATCCCTTCTCTAGCAATATCGTAATGATAGCGACAGTGGTTGTGGTTGTTGCCACACATAACCTGGCTTATGGCGTATTAGTCGGTGTTCTTCTTTCTGCATTATTTTTTGCTAACAAAATTGAACGCTACATGGCAATTCAGTCCGAATTTAATGAACCTGAAAGTACCCGTACTTATACGGTGACGGGTCAAGTGTTCTTCAGCTCGGCAGATAAATTTACGTCTGCATTTGATTTCAAAGAAGCACTTTCAAAAGTTGTGATTGATGTTAGTCAGGCTCACTTTTGGGATGTGTCTGCGGTCGCTGCCGTAGATAAAGTGGTCATTAAGTTTAGACGTGAAGGAACAGAAGTCGAACTGATTGGAATGAATGAAGCCAGTAAAACGTTAGTCGATAAGTTTGGTATCCATGATAAGCCAGATGCTTTAGATCGCTTAAATAGCCACTAAGAGGGATGAATTATGTCAAAAATTATTGCATGTATTGATGGATCATTAGCAACAAATACCGTTTGTGATTATGCAGCTTGGTTTAGCGATAAATTGAATTCACCTCTTCAGTTATTGCATGTCATTGATAAGCCAAAAGCGAAAGCACCACAAGATTTAAGTGGTGCAATTGGTCTAGGAAGTCGAGAAACCTTGCTAAACGAGTTGGTTGAACTGGAAGAACGTAAGGGGAAAATTGAGCTAGAGCATGGCCAAATTCTTCTTCGGGAAGCAAAAAACTATCTATTGGAGAAGTTCTCTATTGATGCTCAAAGCTTTCAACGCCATGGCAGTCTTTTAGAAACAATCATGGGAATGGAAGAGGATATTCGAGTTCTTGTTATGGGTAAGCATGGAACTGAAACCGAGCACAATTCCAGTAAAGTTGGAACCCATATTGAAAATGTTGTTCGTGCTCTTCATAAACCCGTGTTAATCACATCCTCACCGTTTAGTCCACCTCAGTCATTTTTAATTGCTTTTGATGGAAGTCCTACTGCACGTATTTGTGTAGACAAAATTGCAAATAGCCCTTTATTAAAAACCCTGACAGCTCATGTGGTATATGTTGGTAAGCCAAATAGTGATATGACATCACAAGTCACTTGGGCAAAAGAGCTACTTGCAAATAATGGTTTTGATGTCATTGATAGTGTGCTTGAAGGTGATGTTGAGAAATCTATATTGGATTATCAAGAAAAAAACGTTATTGATATGATTGTGATTGGTGCATATGGTCATTCAAAGATACGCCAGTTTTTTATTGGTAGTACGACGACCAAATTGTTATCAAGTTCTACAAAACCAGTATTATTACTAAGATAATTTTTACAAGATAAAGGGATAGTTAAAAACTATCCCTTTTTTAGAATTTCTAAAATTAACATAATACACCTTATACGTAATGTGTTATAATTCCACTTAGAAATCAATGCTGTAGTTTCTAGTTGATAGCCCACCTTCCCCAAGGTGAGCTTTTTTTGTGATTTTTCACGTTCCACGCTTAAAATTCGAACAGTGTTTCATGATTTTTATAAGTTAAACTAAATTTAGTTGCTAATCCCAATAAGCTATTCACTAACTTGTAAATATCGGTATACCGCCTGACGACTAATCCCAAAAGCTTTCCCTAATGCCATTTTCGATGGATACGTCCCCTCCTTCCATGCTTGTCGTAAAGCTTCAGCTTGGTCAGGCTTTAGTTTATGCACCCGACCTTTGTACTTCCCCTGAGCAGAGGCGAGTTTTATTCCTTCCTTTTGCCGCTCTAAAATGATCTCACGTTCGAACTGTGCAAAAGCACCCATCATTTGAAGCATCAAATTATCCATCGGGGTGGATTCGGCTGTAAAAGTAATATTTTCTTTTACAAACTGGATGGCGATCCCTCGTTTGACCAGTTTATCTACTTCAGTGACCAAATCTTTTAGGCTTCGCGCAAAACGATCCATTGAATGTACAATCACCCTGTCCCCTTCCCGGACATAGTTCAACATTTCCTGAAATTTAGGTCGGTCAGTATTTTTACCTGAAGCACGGTCAACAAAAATCCGGTCGACCTCAATTCCTTCAAGTTGACGTCCAGTGTTTTGCTCGACAGAACTTACCCGGACATACCCTACTTTTTGGCCTTTCACTTTTTCACGCCCCAATTGGATAAAAATGAACAATTTCGTAAATTATAATTCTTTAACACTAAAGTTACATGTTACTTATGATTAAAAATCATTTAAATGATACATAATTTCATGAACTTTCAGATTGTAACTTTAGGGTATACTTTAAAGTTACACAAAACATCTATATGAAGACTAAAGTCCAAATTAGTGTTTATGTTGGTTCAATGTATTACATTTCGTATTTTCTATTTGTAACGTAATTTCAGTAATATTATGATTATGTTTTAGAACTTCTAAGGCCTTTTGATAGAGTTGATCTGTATTGCTATTCGGAGCAACCAAATGAGCAGTTAAATGAATATTTCTTGAGGATATAGCCCAGACTTTCAACTGATGAATCCCTTCAACGCCCTCTAGCTTCAATAAATCATTTCTTAACGACTCAATATCAATCTCATCAGGAACTCCTTCAAGCAGAATATGAATACTTTGTTTTAATAAAATCCAAGTTCGAGGTAAGACCCAGAAGCCAATTAACACAGCGATTACGGTATCAACCCACATCCACTGGGTAAAATAAATAACTATTCCTCCGATAATCACGCCTATCGATCCTAGAGCATCACTAAGAACTTCTAAATATGCACCTTTTATATTTAGACTTCCTTCAGCACTAGCAGAAAGGATTTTCATTGAAATCAAATTTATGACCAAACCAATGACCGCGACAATCATCATTCCAACACTTTGAATTTCAGCAGGATTCGTAAAACGTTGATAAGCTTCATATACAATATATATTGCTACCACAAAAAGCATCACCGCATTAAACAGAGCCGCTAAAATTTCAAATCGCTGATAGCCAAAAGTTCTTTTATCATCTGCGGCTTTTTTACCAATTTTGATAGCGGCAAGAGCAATAGCTAAAGCGGCTACATCAGTAAACATATGAGCTGCATCAGATAACAAAGCCAAACTTTGGGTAATAAAAGCAGCGACAACTTCTACTATTAAAAAAGTAGTCGTTAAACCTAAGGCAACCATTAACTTCTTACTATTTTCTTCAGTAACAACCGCATGGCTATGATCATGATGTTCTGACATAAAATATTTTCCTTATTCTATTTATGATGAGCAGAGATATTGGATAACAGCCAATATCTCTGCTGTAAATCGACTAATCTATTGGATTAAGAAACTTTCTTTTCATTTATCCAACGATAAAGCACGGGTAACAGCACCAAAGTTAGTAATGTTGAAGAGATAATCCCGCCAATCACTACGGTTGCCAGTGGCCGTTGAACCTCAGCCCCTGTTCCGGTTGCCAGCGCCATTGGTACAAAACCCAGTGAAGCCACACAAGCTGTCATCAACACTGGTCTTAAGCGCAAAATAGCCCCTTGCCACACGGCTTTATGCACTGGATATTTGTCCCTTAATTCCTTAATAAAGGTCAGCATTACCAGTCCATTGAGGACTGCAACACCAGATAAGGCAATAAAGCCAATTCCAGCTGACATCGATAATGGAATATCCCTTAGCCAAAGGAACAGCACACCACCGGTCAAGGCAAAGGGTACCCCGGTAAAGACCAATAGACTTTCTTTGACATTGTGAAAGACCGCCATCAGTAAAATAAAGATAGTGATTAAAGCCAGTGGAATCACGATTTGCATCCGTGCTTTGGCTGAAGCCAAATTTTCAAACTGACCGCCATATTCTATCCAATAACCACTTGGCAAAGTGTATGCTTTGAGCTGTGTCTGTACATCAGAAACAAAAGACCCTAAATCACGCCCTTCAACATTCGTTGTAACCACAACTCGGCGTTTACCATTTTCTCGACTGACTTGGTTGATTCCTTCAATGGTCGAGACTTGCGCGACATCCGACAATAAAATACTGCCACCATTTGGAAGCTGAATAGGTAACTGGGAAACAGATGCGACACTACGGTCTTGCTCTCCAAGACGGATAACAAAATCAAAACGACGATCGCCTTCTAAAATCTCTCCCACGCTTTGTCCACCAATACTGGTTGCCACAAGGTCTTGAATTGAACGCACACTCAAACCATATTGTGCAGCCAAAGTTTTATTTACCTCGACATTCAGTAATGGCAAACCTGAGGTCTGCTCAACTTTCACGGCACTGCTACCCGATATTTGCTGAATGATTTTGGAGATTTTAGTCGCCTCAGTATTCAAAACCTGCATGTCATCACCAAAAACCTTCACCCCCACATCACTGCGTATACCTGAAATCAGTTCATTAAAACGTAGCTCAATAGGCTGAGAAAACTCACTGTTATTGCCGGGAATTGTCGCAAGATAAGCTTCCATTCGGGTTCGAAGTGCATCTAGGCTTTCTTTTGAATCTGGCCATTCCTCACGTGGTTTCAGCATGATATAACCATCGGAAATATTCGGTGGCATCACATCTGTCGCCACTTCAGCAGTCCCGGTACGGGCAAATATAGCTTTAATTTCGGGAAAGTTTTTCAGTAAAAGCTTTTCGGTATTTTCCTGAATACGTAAAGACTCTTCCAAGCCTGTGCTTGGAGAACGTAATTGCTGTACCGCAAAATCACCTTCACTCAGCTGGGGTGCAAACTCACTGCCAATCTTCGTGCTGAGCAGACCCGTAATGACCAGGAGACAAATGGCAAAAGTTAAAACCACCGCTTTGTAATGATAGGCTCCATCCAATATCTGTTGATATCGGGTTTTGAGCCAGATCATCCAACGGCTTTCCGTTTCTTTGATCTCCCCTTTAACCCATAAAGCAACTGCAGCGGGCACAAAGGTGATCGATAAAATAATAGCTGCCACCAGTGCGAGAACAACGGTTAAAGCCATCGGATGAAATAGTTTTGCTTCTACACCACTTAAAGCAAAAATCGGCAAATACACCACCAAAATAATAAGCTGACCAAAAATAAGAGGACGACGTGCTTGGCGGGCAGCCAGAAAAACTTCCTTAAAGCGTTCACTTTGTGTGAGAGGTCGTTTTAACAGTTGCTGTGTATGGGCTAAACGCCGGATACAGTTTTCGACAATCACCACAGCACCATCGACAATGATGCCGAAATCGAGTGCACCTAAACTCATCAGATTGGCACTGATATTTTTCTGTGCCATCCCGGTTAAGGTAAACAGCATAGAGAGTGGAATGACACAGGCAGTAATCAAGGCAGCACGGATATTCCCTAAAAACAGGAACAGAATGATGATGACCAGGATTGCTCCCTCTACCAAGTTTTTCTGAACGGTTTTAATCGCCTTCTCAACCAAGGTAGTACGGTCGTACACCGTTTCAATCACTACCCCTTTAGGCAAACTATTCTGAATATCTTGAAGCTTGGCATCCACAGCTTTAGAAACAGTCCGGCTATTTCCACCCATCGCCATCATGGCAATCCCTAAAACGGTTTCTTTGCCGTTATAGGTTGCCCCACCGGTTCTTAAATCATGCCCAATAGAGACTTGCGCAATATCACCAACCCGAATTGGGCTGCCATTTGGGCTACCCAGCATGGTGTTCTCAATATCAGAAAGCCCATTGAATGTACCCGGTACACGTACCGTCAATTGCTGACCATTGTCTTCAATATAACCTGCACCTCGGTTCTCATTATTTTGCGCTAAAGCCTGTTGCAGTTGTTCTAATGAGATATTCAGTTGCTGCATCCGGTTTAAATCGGGAGAGACCACATAGGTTTTTTCAAAACCACCAATACTGTTGACCTCTGCAACTCCCTTAACACGTTGCAGTTGAGGACGCACAATCCAGTCCTGAATCTCACGCAAATCCATCGGCGTGTATGCAGTTCCATCCGGCTTTTTCGCATTCGGATCTGCCTTCAGTACCCATTGATAAATCTCACCGAGACCCGTAGAAACGGGGGACATCGTCGGTGCGATTTGTGCAGGCAACTCAGATTGCGCCTCCTGTATCCGTTGGTTAATCTGCTGACGGGCCCAATAAATATCAGTCCCATCTTTAAAGACAATGGTGACTTGAGAGAGTCCATAACGGGATATGGAACGGGTAAGCTCCAGATCCGGAATGCCAGCCATGGCATTTTCAATGGGATAGGTAATCCGCTGTTCGACTTCAAGCGCAGTAAAACCCTTGGCTTGAGTATTAATCTGGACTTGGGTATTGGTAATATCGGGTACAGCATCAATCGGGAGTTTCTGATAGCTATACACCCCGACCGCAATCCAGGTACAGACAAAGAGCAACACCCAAATCGCATTTTGTATGGAAAACTGAATGATTCGTTCGAATAAACCTTCTGGTTTTGGCAGATCAGAATTAATGTTCATGGCCTGCCTCGTCTTTTTCTAATTCAGATTTCAACAAGAAACTGCCTTGAGCGATATACTTCTGCCCTTCAGTCAGCCCAGAAATCACTTCAAGCCATTGTCCATCACTTGAAGCCTGCCCCAATTGCACTTTCTGTGCTTTTAAGTGGACTTGACCTTTTTGTTCTGAATCTACGATGAAAATACTGTCTTCACCTTCAATACTTTGCAGCGCAGACTTTTGAATCCGAAGGGCTGATTTTGCTGTAGCTTCCGGAATCAACACTCTCACTAACACATTAGAACGCAACTCAGTAGCTTGCGCATCGAGTTTTGCGCGCACCACCAGACGCCCTGTTTGTACATCTGCCTGAGAGGTTAAGCTTTGTACAGTAGCTTTATAGATTTGATCTGAATCATTCACTTTAAAGTCAATTTTTTGCCCGGCTTGCAGTTGACCTGAGAATTGATTCGGCAAATTAAACTCAAGCCATAAATCTTTCAGCTGTTCAATGACAAAGAGCTGATTAGCCAGTTGCACATTTTCACCGACCACAATATCTTTTTGACTGATCACCCCAGAGATCGGTGCTTTAATCAGAAAACGCCCATTGTTATTGCCACTTGCACCTAATGCATTTAAACGTGCTTGTGAGGACTGGACAGTAATCTGCGCTTGACGGTAGGCATTTTCGGCACGCTGGTAATCCTGTTTGGCAGAAATCCCCTGTGACCAGAGTTGCTGTTCGCGCTGGTAATCTTTACGGGCCAAATCCAGATTCACCTGTGCCATACGCAGATTTGCCTGTTGGTCGATCAGTTCAGGCACGATTAGTACAGCCAGCGTTTGTCCTTTTTGCACGCTCTGTCCTAAAGCCACATTGACCTGCTCGACATGACCACTAAAATTAGGCGATATATGCGCTTGTTGATCGGTATTCACCACCAATTTACCTGGCAGGGTTGTCAGCTTTTCAACCAATCCTGTGGATGCAACAGCAACTTTTAAACCTTGTTCAACCATTTGTTGGCTGGTCAGTTGTATTTCGCCTTCTTCAGCATGTCCTTCTTCAGAACTATCTTCATCAGAATGTTCGGCATTTCCCTCATCATGACCATGCCCCTCAGATTCAGTTTTTTTTGAACTTAACCAAATAACCAGACTGACCAAGACCGTAATCAGAATCAAAATTGCAATCATGAGAGACTGGGATATTTTTCCGTTTTGCTTGGCGTTCATTTTATCGTGCTCCCCCATTGATTAAATTTTGCGATGCTTCGACTGCCTTTTTATTCAGTTGTGTATAGGCATCCGAACGGCTAATTTCTTCATAACTTGTGCCAATACTGAGTGCCTCAGCTGCGAGGGCAGTTTGCCAAGCTTGACGTAGAATTTGTAATTGACCCAATCGAAGATTCTGCAGTTGGGTGGTTGCTTGCTGAACGTCGGTAATGGACAGTTTCCCTGCCTGAAACCCTTGTAAAGTACGGCTCTGAACTTTGGTCGCCAAAGTAACTTGTGCTGTTGTGGCATCGAACTGGCTACGTAAACCTTTGAGCTGATGCATGCTGTTGGCAATATTGAGTATTTGTTGCTTCAGCTCACGCTGCTGCTGTTGGTTCAGCAATATTTGCTGTTGCTGGACCATCGGGATCGCATATTGCTGGCGGTTGAAAATATTCAGTGGAATAGCCACGCCGATTGCCAAAGTCGTATCGTTGCTTTCATTAGGGGTTTTGCTACGTTTCATGCCTACATTTAAAGTCGGATTGGGACGTGCCTGAATTCTTAAATTTTCAATTTGATGATCCGATTGCTGAATGTTCAAGGCATAGAATTTTTCTAGCCACCCTTCAGCAATATACCGTTGCACAGTTTGGAGACTTTGCTCTGGCCAAGGGATAGCGGTTTTATTCAATTGAAGATGTGAAGATGTTTCTCCCCCCCACAAATTAGACAGCTGACGACCGGCAGCTTGTTTATTCAGCATCGCTTGCTGATAAAGTCGTTGGATTTCTAGCGCTTCAATTTGGGTACGCTCAAAATCAACCAGGGCAATACTGCCTGCCTGATAGCGTTTCTGGGCACTGTCCAGATTGGCTTTACTTGTTTTTAACTGTACTGAATAAGCAGACTGCTCAACCTCAGCAAGTGCAAATTGCGACCATGCAAATTTAACAATCAGTTGGCTTTGTGCCTTCCATAATTGCTGTTGCAATTGGATTTGTTGATTCGAGGTATTGGCAATCACCCGGTTCAGCTTACGCTGACCAAATAGATCTAGAGGTTGACTAACGCCAACATTGAATTCCTGTTCTTGACCTGAGCCAAAGCCAGACTGTTCTAAACTTATACTTGGATTCTGCCATAACCGACTTTGCTGAATATTCAATTCAGATATTTGCTGAACTTGTTGCCACAGCTTGTCTTGAGTCTGGTAACTTTGTACTTTTGCTAAAGCGGATTCAAAGCTGGTAACGTTTTCAGCATAGCTATATTGCATAGCCGCTGCACATATACAAGCAACCAAGCTATGACGCAAGAGTATAATTGATTGTGAAGACATGATTTTTCCCACTTATTTAAATAATAAAAGTGGTGGGAATGTTTTAGGCTACCCCACCATGAGCGGGGAAAATTTGGGAGGTGGGCTTTGTTGAAACAGGTCAGGAGCCTGATAGCTGTTTTTCCAATGAAATTGTGGATTCACTTTAACTTCAGAGCTTGGATGAAACACATCTACTTTTTCATTTTGTACAATCAAATGCGTCATCGATGGTAGATGATCTTGATGATCTTCACCGATTTCTAAATCGCTACTGAATGTTTTTATGTTTTCTGACTGTCCATTATGATCGTGTTGACGACTATCGCTGGCACACAAGGTATTTTGGTGATGACCAAAATGATAACTCTGCTGTGATTGAGGCTGTTGTTCATGGACACAAAAGGCCGCCGCCACATTCCAAAAGCTTTGGAACATGAACAATCCAACCAAGACTGTAATCCATGTAGTAGAACGCATCATCATAACAATCGAAAAATTTGTACCAAGTATAAGGCTTAGAGCCACTCCAAGGTCAAGCTTAATAAATTAAATTAAACATTCAATGAACACTGAATAGCCGGCACTTTTGCAAATTTACCTTGTCTCTATAAGCTCACATCAATTTCAGGTAAGAATAACAATAGATAGTGAACCGTACCGGGTTTGTCGGAGACTTTTTATTTAAGTTAGGCCACCGGTAATCCTCCCATAAATAACCGAAGTTAAAAGTAGAGGTACACATAAGTTAAAATTTTATAGAATTGCTTGAGTTCAAAATCTCTAATTAGCATGTATTGAAAACATGAATATTTATCTAAAAAGAGAACTATTTAACATCATGGCTGTTATACGCAATAAAAAAACCTGGGCACCAACCCAGGTCTAAAATTTAAAAAACAGATAAATATCAGTGCAATAAACTCATTTTTCTAATTTCGCATAACGTGTATTATGTTAATTTTAGAGAAACTACTAAATTATATTGGGTTGTAAATATTTGAAATTCCGTTAAGATATTTTGGATTAAATTCTATTCCTAGATAGCATTCGTGTTGACTCATCTCTCCAAAAAACTTTGGTTTTGTTTTCTTATGGTTTTTGCCATAGGATGGAGTAGTGTGTCTGTTGCATCAGTAAAGATAATGCATATCAATATGCAAACTGAAATGAGCCAAGATCATTGTTTAGATCAAGCACAGCAAGTCACTCAACATGGTATTAATCACGAAGTACAGACGAATACCGATTGCCATAATCATTTAGCTCTTAATCAGAATATAGATCACAAAAAGTGTCAGGAATGTTCTAGCTTATCCTGCCAGACACAGATCTCATGTCTTCATTCTTTGCAAAGCTCGCTAGATCCCCTAGATACCTTCTATTCTATAGATCAGCCTAATTTTTATTACCCCAACCAATATCTAAATGGGTATTGGCAAGAAATTTCACGTCCTCCTAAAACTTAACCAATTTTTTTAAAATTTATTTATTTTTCAAAAATTAAGGTTAAGTTATGTCTCATAAAATTAGTTCGTACCTATTAGCAGGTATTTGTTTTGCATCGTCGCCTTTGGTTTTTGCCGAAGTGCGTGAATATCAGCTTGTTATTGATGAAGCAGTGGTCAGCCCAACTGGAAAGCCTGTAAAGCGCATTACCGTAAATGGTCAATTTCCTGCGCCTTTGCTTGAGTTTGAAGAGGGTGATGAAGCCATCATTCGCGTGAAAAATAATTTAAAAAACCAAGATTCTTCTATTCATTGGCACGGACTGTTGTTGCCGGGCATTATGGATGGTGTACCGGGATTTAATGGTTTTAACGGTATTAAGCCTCAAAGCGAGTATGTTTATAAATTCAAGATTCGCCAAAGCGGGACTTATTGGTATCACGCTCATTCTAAAGGACAGGAACAGGACGGCTTATATGGTTCTTTTGTGATTTATCCAAAAGGTAAAACACCATTGGCAGCACATGAAAAAGCTGAACGTGACTATGTGGTGATGTTGTCAGATTTTCATGAAAAAACCAGTGATCAAATTCAGAAAGATCTTAAAATTTCAGCTGAATATTATCAAGATCAGCGTGAAACCTTGGGTGATGTTTGGAAGCAGGTTAAACGTGATGGCATAAAAGCGACATGGTCTGACCGCAAAATGTGGAATCAGATGCGTATGCTAAAAACCGACATGTCGGATGTTACAGGTTATACCTTCCTCATTAATGGCAAAACACCTGAACAAAATTGGACAGGAATGTTTAAACCGAATGAAAAAATTCGCCTACGTTTTGTGAATGCATCTGCGATGTCTTTCTACGATGTCCGTATTCCTAACTTGAAAATGACTGTGGTCAGTGCTGATGGTCAGCCTGTAAAACCTGTTGCTGTGGATGAGTTTCGTATTGGCACAGCTGAAACTTATGATGTGATTGTGGAGCCAAAAGGCGGACATTATCAAATTGAAGCTGAGTCAATTGACCGTTCAGGCTATGCGATTGGTACACTGCACAATGAACTAAATCCTATGACACATGGCATTCATATGCCTGCACCACGTCCACGCTCACTTTTGACCATGGAAGATATGGGACATGGTGGTGGTGATCATGCAGGAATGGATCATTCGAAAATGAACCACGGCAATATGCAAGGCATGGATCACTCGAAAATGGATCATTCAAAAATGAACCATGGCGATATGCAAGGCATGGATCACTCGAAAATGGATCATTCAAAAATGAACCATGGCGATATGCAAGGCATGGATCACTCGAAAATGGATCATTCACAGCATGGCACAGCAAAACCACAAGAAAATGATCAAGTGGTTTATGGTTGGGCAAATGCATCTACACCTGCGGGCAATAAAGCCTTGCAATATAGTGATTTAAAATCTTTAGAACCGCAAAAAGATACTCGTGAAGCTAGCAGTGAATTAGTAGTGCGTTTGGGCGGTACTATGGAGCGTTATATTTGGACGATTAACGGTAAAAAATTCAGCGATGCTGAGCCATTAAAAGTGAAGTATGGCGAGCGTATCCGTATCAAATTTATTAATGACAGTATGATGGCGCACCCCATGCATTTACATGGCATGTTTATGCAGTTGGAGAATGGTCAAGAGTCGGTAGATATGCCGAATAAACACACATTGATTGTACCACCGGGTAAAACAGTCACTGCTTTATTAACTGCGGATGAGTTGGGCGAATGGGCAATCCATTGTCATTTGTTGTATCACATGAGTGCAGGAATGATGAACAAGTTGATCGTGGCAAATGTTAGCGATGAACAAGTGTCTACAACGCCAATTCAAGGTACAAATTCGACTCAAACTCACCAAGTAACTGAGCAAAAAGGAGCTGGACATGCACATCACTAATTTTGTATTTAAAGCGTTTTTTTCTGTTGCGGTATTGAGTTTAACAAGCTTAAGTTTGGCGCACGAAGGGCATCATTCAACTGCTCAGACTGATGGAAAAAATGTACCATCAATGAATCATCAAGCGATGTCTGAGATGGATCATTCACAGCATTCTCCACAAGAGCATGCACAACACATGCAGATGATGGGGAAAATGAATCATGCTGCACATTCAGCACCGATGAACCATCAACATGCAGGTCATCAGCCAATGCATCACAAATCAACAGAGAAACAGCAAGATCAAAAAGTACAGAAAGGAGATCAACATGCGCACCATTAATCTTTTTTCTAAAACTGTTTTAGCAAGCTCTTTGTTGATGGTCAGTGCAGTGAGTTTGGCACATAATGGTGAAGATCATAGTGCGCCTGAAAAAATGACAGTTGCTACATCTTCTAGTCAAAATCAGCCGATGCAAATGGATCGCTCTCAAATGAACCATAGCCAAATGAATCAGGCACAACATCAGGCAACATCTACGGTTAATCATTTACATCATGTACCAGATGCGAATGCTCAGCAGAGTTCGCATTATGATCATCGCTCAGAACACGGTGCGCAAATTTATGCGATTACGACAGTGGACAATAAGTGGCTTGTCAATGAAGATGGCACAGGTGATTTAAAGTCAGAGTTTGAAACCCGTATTGGCACAGATGAAAATAAGCTTTTTATTAAAATTCATGCCGATAAAGAAGAATCGCATGATGCACATTATGATGCCAAACTTTTATATAGCCGTATGATTTCAGACTTTTGGGATGCACAGATTGGTGCACGTTATCGTAGTGAAAAAGTTGAACTCAATGATCATCGCAAAGACACCGAAGAAAATGTTGATGCGGTGATTGGCTTACATGGTATGGCGCCATATTTCTTTGAAACTGATGCTTATCTCTATGCGGGAGAAGACAATTATGCGGGCTTTAGCCTAGAAACGGAACGTGATTTTCTGATTACGCAAAAGTTGATTATTCAACCTTATTTAGAGTTGGATGCTATCTTTAGTGATGACTCTAAATATGCGAAAAAAACTGGTTTAAGCAGTGCAACCGCAGGGTTTGAAACTCGCTATGAAATCAGTAAAAAGATCATGCCTTATATCGACATTGCCTATGAGTATTCAAAAGGTAATGATGAAACGTCGTGGCAAATAGAATCAAACTCTGAGAAAGGTTGGTTATATGGAGCTGGTGTTAGATTTAGATTTTAATTAATTTAATGATTACTAAATAGCTTTATTTAAATAAAACTCTAGCTTAATGTGGCCGGAAGCAAAATGTTAACTTATTTTGCTTCCTTCCATTTAACATAATGGCTGTTATGCGAAGTCGACTTGTTAGAACCCATTTAAAGTGTCTATATTCTCACCAATAAAAATGTCTAGTTTATGATGGTTTTTATCACCATGGACTGGATATAAATATAGATGCTTATCACTATGTCTGACAAAGAAATTCAACGGCTTGCAGTTCTGCAAGACGTTCGAGATCATCGTATTACCCAGGTCCGTGCTGCTGAAATCCTAAATCTTTCCACCCGTCAAATTACCCGGTTATTGCAGAAGCTCAATCAAGATGGTGTCTCAGGTATGGCACATGCCAGTCGTGGTCAACCTGGCCATCGTCGCCATGATGACTTGTTAAAATCAAAGTGCCTTTCCATTATTGCTGAACATTTGCTGGGCTTTGGACCCACCTTGGCGCATGAGAAGCTCAGCAGCATGTTTGACCTGAATATACCGGTAGAAACGCTTCGGCGCTGGATGACGGCCAATGACCTGTGGATTCCGCGATCCAAGCGCCTGAAGCGTCCATATCAGCCACGTTATAACCGGGATTGCTTCGGTGAACTGATCCAAATTGATGGCTCATATCATGACTGGTTTGAAGGTCGAGCTGCAAAATGCTGCTTGTTGGTTTATATCGATGATGCCACTGGAAAGCTGTTGCATCTGCGCTTTTGTGAGGCTGAAACGACCTTTGACTACATGCTTTCAACCCGAGCCTACATTGAACAATACGGCAAACCTCTAGCCTTTTATAGTGACAAGCATTCGGTATTCAGAGTTAATCAGAAATCCAGGCAAGACAGCCAAATTACGCAATTTGGGCGGATTCTGAATAATTTGAACATCGATATTATCTTTGCCAACTCACCCCAAGCCAAAGGTCGTGTGGAACGTGCCAACAGAACCCTTCAGGACCGTCTGATCAAAGAGATGCGCCTGGAAGGCATCGGTTCGATTGCAGAGGCCAATATATGGTTACCCTGCTTTATTGAGCAGTTCAATCAGAAGTTCGCCAAATGTGCGCGAAACTCAAAGAACCTGCATCGGCCATTAACCGAATCTGATCTTGAACTGGATGATATTTTTACCTGGCAGGAACCGCGTAAGGTCACCAAGAATCTGACCCTGACCTATGACAAGTGTATTTATATGCTTGAACCGACAGAGCTGAATCATAAGCTTGTTGGGCAATACATTTCATTTCTGGAGTACCCGGATGGTACTGTGGCAATTATGCATGAAGGACGGAAGATCAACTATAGCGTCTTCAATAAACTGGCTGGACTACAGCAGAATGAAGTGGTTGAGAATAAAAGATTAGGTTCGGTCCTGGCCCATATCCAGCAGCAACATGAGGAATTGGAGAAACAGAATAAACGTTCCCGTCTCAAGAAAAGTATGCCGAGTCGTAAAGCTCAGAAAGTTGTTATTGAACAAAGAAATTTAAATCCTGTGCTTGACTCTTGTAGTTAAAAACAGGACATTTTAAATGGTTTATCGCATAGACATTTTAATTGGTGAATAACACGACTTGAAATGCAATTTGCATTACAATATTCCTAGTACATTAAATACTTGGGAAATATGATGGCTACTGTTAACTTCAGGATCGATGAAGCCCTTAAAGAAAAATCTTATTCAATCCTTAAAGAGCAAGGTATTGCACCTACTGATTTCTTCACTAGTATTCTTGAGTATGTTGCTACGACTGGGAAACTGCCTGTCAAAAAAGCTTTGCTTTCGGAAGAAGATGAAGAATTATTAGCTCTTGTCCGTAAGCGCATTAATGATCCTAAAGAGATGTTTGAGGAAGTCACATTAGATGACTTATAAGCTTTTACGTCACAAGGACTTTACAGCAGAATGGGAAAACTCCCTGTTGCTATACGAGATCAATTTAAAAAGAAACTAGCCAAAGTCATAGAGCAGCCACATATTCCAAAGAATATGCTTAGAGGCGATCTTGCAGGTTGCTATAAAATCAAATTATTAAAAGCTGGTGTCCGACTTGTCTATCAAGTTAAAGATGATCAGGTAGTTATCCTGCTCATTACCGTCGGAAAACGAGCTGATAGCATAGTTTATGACGAAGCGAAAAAGCGAATTAAAGACTAAAAATGGGAGCTTAAAGCTCCCATTTTTGGCTTCGTATAAGGTGTATTATGTTAATTTTAGGAAAGGCTCTAGACTAGCAGAATGATTATGTTAGTCTAGAGCATATAATTAACATTATTGAAGTATTTTACATGGCAATTTTTCGACATTCTTCTGCACACTGACGGCAAGCCTCAGCACATTTTTTACAATGATCATGTGAATGTTTTTCACACTCTTCCGCACAATATTCACAGATCTTAGCACAAAGCTCACAAATCTCTTTGAGGAAAGGTGAGTTATGTTGTTGCATACGCACACATAACTGACAAATATCTGCACATTCTAGACAACGTTGAATACATTCACGCATCATCTCTAAATCTTTTTCTTTTAAACAAGAAGTTGCACATTCAGTACAAATAAGTGAACAGTTTGTACATGCAGAAATACACTTTGAAAATTCCGTATTAATCATTTTTTACTCTCAACTTATATAATCAAAGAAATAATTAAAACATAATTTTTTTCTACTAATTATTTTAAATTATTAGTAAATGTAATACATAATGTTAATTTATATGAATAATGTTAATTTTAACTAAATCTTATTTATATTCCAAATTATTAAAAAACAGTTTTTAATTAGGATAGATGATCAAGTATCAAAAGCAGCTATTCTTAAAATAACTGCAATAATTTTATCACTTTAAAAATAGATTTTCCCTCTATTTAACATAATGGTGGTTATACGCAATACACTTGTATATTAATATAAATATCATATACTTATTCAAACCATAAAAATCTAAAAACCATAAAAAAGCCGATTTTGAAACAAGTCGGCTTATTTATGAGCAGTTTTGATAGTTCTTGCCAATAAATTTGTTTAAAAAATAGTCAATTTTGAGGTTTTTCAAATTTTATCAATGCCTCAATGTCCAAAATTATCCACATTTTTTGTGGATAAAATTTAGGCTATTTTGTACGCTCTGGCGTACATAAATCTCGGCCCTTTGCGGCTACCTGGGACAGTGGAATTTTCCTATGATGAACTCATCGGGAACAGGAAGTTCCATACAAGAATAACAAGAGATAAGCACAAGGACTGTAAGGTACGACAGGAGTTATACCGAGCGAACCAATACGAAAAACCCCGGCAGGATGCCGGGGTTTTTTATTGCCTATCATTTCTTATTTGCAAAACAAGCATAATGCTTCTAAAATATAGACTGTAATCTATATTTTGGTTGTGGTATGTGGACAGTCATTACGACAGATCTATTTAATGAATGGCTTGAACAGCAAGATGAATCGACACAAGAGAAGGTCTTAGCTGCTTTGGTTGTTCTGCAACAACAGGGACCGAGCTTAGGCCGCCCTTTAGTAGATACCGTGTATGACTCTAAATTTACCAACATGAAAGAGCTTCGTGTTCAACATCGTGGTAAACCACTCCGGGCTTTTTTTGCATTTGATCCATTACGTCAAGCCATTGTGCTGTGTATTGGTGATAAAAGCGGTAAAAAGCGATTCTATACAGAGATGCTGGCGATTGCAGATCAACAATATGAACTTCATCTCTCAACATTAGGAGAACAATCTAATGCCTAAAACTTTGCAAGAATTGTTAGCTAGCCGCTCTCCAGAGAGCCAAGCGCGTATTCAAAAAATGGCTGGTGAATTACTACTAGAAAATCAGCTTCATCTTATTCGTGAAGAGCTAGAGATTTCGCAGAAAGAACTCGCTGCAACACTTGGCATAAAACAGCCCTCTCTTTCAGCAATTGAAAATCGTGGAAATGATCTGAAAATTTCAACTATGAAAAAGTATGTTGAAGCGATGGGTGGAAAGCTTCGTATTGACGTAGAGCTTCCTACAGGGAAACATATAGGATTCAATGTTTAACGATAAAAAGGTTTTGGAATAATGGGGTTAGAATCAGAACAACAAGATTATGAAGAAAGATTAAGGTATAGACTTAAAATTCTTTCAGAACAGTTAAAAGCCGATAAAGTAAAAATTGCTTCACACCTAGCTGAAGATTTCGAAGAGAGTTTTCGAAATATCAAATATGATGAAAGTGGTGAGATCATTTTAGAGTCTGTTGATGGGCGAATTCGTTCAATGGCTTTGGCTATAGAACATTTCGACACAAGGGGAAAATTAAAAAAAGAAATTTCTTTAGTTGAAATTCAAAAACTATATTTTGAACTGATAGAGCATAATTTTGATTTTATCTATCAACAAATGCTTAAAGCCAACTCTACGCCTAACCATATTGCGGAATTTTTATCAACAAAAGCCGATTTTGTTGACAATATGTTTGAACAAATTCCTAGTTTTATGGACGCAATTATATCATTTTGGAAAGAAGTAGGTGATATAGGTTATTGGCATTTAGAAGACAATCACTCAAATCTTACTGGTGTATATGGAGGAGATTTATTTCCTACCCACGATGAAAATATTGCTTCAAAATGTGGTATTTACACCGACACAGTTGTTCTACCAGATCCTTATGTACGATCACAGCATATATTCGAACTTTATCCAAAAGAGAAAGCTGTCTTTTTCTTAATAAAGCACGCTATGAATATTCTCAAATATAAAAATTTAGCATGTGTTGAAGATGGAATGCCAGTGGTTGTAATACTCCCTGATTTATCAAATTTGGAAGAGAATGGTAAAGATTTTATCTATAACTTGTCTCAAAATGATGCATTGATTCATGGTAGTAAATTATTCGGTCAAAATTTTGAAAGTATTGAGGAATTTAATGAATTTTGCATAAGCTTAGATACTGTAGATAAAACTATAAAAGCAATAAAAGATAAGAATAGAGTTTTATTCGACACAAGTTGGAAAGGTTCTTTAGAGGAGCAAATAAATAGAGCCTTGAATGGTGATGAGCTAAAAGCAATTAATCGGACAGAACCAGGATTATTATTTCAGTTTCAAGCCGTTGGTAGAATGTCAGTAAGTAATGAGCTATTGCTTAAATCACAACAACTTTCAGGTACGCCAATTATTGAAGCGGAAACATCTTGGCAGTTTTTTAACTGGAAGTTGGAATACGATGCTGAAAAAGCTCAAAAATATTATGGTTCTGAAAATTTACACATAATGAAAGGATTAACCGATTTATCTCAAACGGATTTACCTTGGTTAGGCAATATCCCTCCGGAATCGTTGTTGGAGCTTAGAAAGCAAGGAGCTTTAGAAGAAATCCGCAATATTTTAGGAAATAATATTAAGGAATTAGTAGAAACTAATCCTACTAATTGTTTTAGAACTAGAGATCAAATATTAGAAAATATTGAGCAAAGTTTTGATAAACATCGTAAGAAACTTGATGAGTTGAAAGCTAAAAATTGGAAATTTGCTGGATTCGATATTGGATCTTGGATTGTTTCGGGAGGAATAGAAATAGGGGCAGCTTTAACTGGAACACCTACGTGGGGATTAGCAGTATTGGCAGCGGATCAATTACTTGATGCTCCTAAATTGAAAGAAATACCTCAAAGATTTCGTGATTTGATTGATCAGAATAAACAAGTTAAGCAATCTCCAGTTGGAATGCTTTTCAAGGTAAGTAAAAGTTAATTTATTAATTTCTAGTATCGTCAACTAATTGTTGTTGATGTGGTACAGCAATAGCTTCCCACTCTCATATGACTATGAGACTATGTCTGAATGGTCTGACTTTCAGGAACATTTATACAAAACTGAAAAAGAGCTTAGGAAGCTTCTTATCGGTTAAGATTTCCTAAAATTAACATAATACACCTTATACTAAAGGCCCAATTCATGGGCCTTTAGATTATCTATTTAACATAAAATCTCATCTACGAAACTGAACTGTTAGAACCCATTTAAAGTGTCTATATTCTCACCAATAAAAATGTCTGGTTTATGATGGTTTTTATCACCATGGACTGGATATAAAATATAGATGCTGATCACTATGTCTGACAAAGAAATTCAACGTCTTGCAGTTCTGCAAGACGTTCGAGATCATCGTATTACCCAAGTCCGTGCTGCTGAAATCCTGAATCTTTCCACCCGTCAAATTACCCGGTTATTGCAGAAGCTCAATCAAGATGGTGTTTCAGGCATGACGCATGCCAGTCGTGGTCAACCGGGCCATCATCGCCATGACGATTTATTAAAATCGCAATGTCTTTCCATTATTTCTGAACATCTGCTGGGCTTTGGACCTACCTTGGCGCATGAGAAGCTCAGCAGCATGTTTGACCTGAATATCCCGGTAGAAACGGTTCGGCGCTGGATGACTGCAAATGACCTTTGGATTCCGCGATCCAAACGTCTAAAACGCCCATACCAGCCACGCTATAACCGTGATTGCTTCGGTGAGCTGATCCAGATTGATGGCTCATATCATGACTGGTTTGAAGGAAGAGCCACCAAATGCTGTTTGCTGGTTTATATCGATGATGCTACCGGCAAGCTGTTGCATCTACGCTTTTGTGAGGCTGAAACGACCTTTGACTATATGCTTTCAACCCGAGCCTACATTGAGCAATACGGCAAGCCCTTGGCCTTTTATAGCGATAAACACTCGGTATTTAGAGTCAACCAGAAATCCAGGCAAGACAGCCAGATCACGCAATTTGGGCGGATTCTGAATGAGTTAAACATTGATATTATCTTCGCCAATTCACCCCAGGCCAAAGGTCGCGTAGAGCGAGCGAATAGAACCCTTCAGGACCGTTTGATCAAGGAGATGCGCCTGGAAGGTATCTGTTCGATTGCAGAAGCAAATGCCTGGTTGCCCTGCTTTATTGAGCAGTTCAATCAGAAGTTCGCCAAATGTGCGCGAAACTCAAAGAACCTGCATCGACCATTAACCGAATCTGATCTTGAACTGGATGATATTTTTACCTGGCAGGAACCGCGTAAGGTCACCAAGAACCTGACGATTACCTATGACAAATGTATTTATCTGCTTGAACCGACAGAGCTGAATCATAAGCTTGCTGGGCAATACATTTCATTTCTGGAGTATCCGGATGGCACTGTGGCCCTCATGCATGAAGGACGAAAGCTCAACTACAGCATCTTCAATAAATTGGCTGGGCTGCAGCAAAATGAGATTGTTGAGAATAAACGGTTAGGTTCAGTCCTGGCGCATATCCAGCAACAACATGAAGAATTGGAGAAACAGAATAAACGTTCCCGTGCCAAGAAAAGTATGCCGAGCCGTAAAGCTCAGAAAGCTGTTATTGAACAAAGAAATTTAAATCCTGTGCTTGACTCTTGTGGTTAAAAACAGGACATTTTAAATGGTTTTTCGCATAGACATTTTAATTGGTGAATAACATCCTAGCATATTAATCTTTTGTCTTATAGCTTTGTATTTTACCAATAGGTAGAATATATTCACAACCTACATCGGAAAAGTAGGTAGTTAAGAAAAAAGTTGCAGAGATTTATAAGCCTTATAGTAACGGGAGAGACTATAGGGCTTTTTATTTATCTTAATATTCATATATCTATGATAAAGTCATGATGCTCGACGATATAAAAGACCGGCTTGAAAATAGGCCGGTCTTTTAATTTAATACTTGCCCTTTTTTATGATCATTATTGATCTTAACAACTAGAGCTAAAATAAAAACCAGGAAAATCAAATGCTTTCTCATTATTAATACCTTCTTCTAATCTTTAAGAATGCCTTTTCCCACTACAAATAGATATGACATAAGGGTAGCACTGATACAAGCCATTTTTTAAATGGCCTTAGCAACTCGATAAACAGTTGCAACTCCACAATTCACTGCTTTGGCAATTTCTTCCTTAGTCATATTGCCAGCTGCTAGCAATTCTTTTATTCGTTTGTGCTTAGCCTCATTGGCTTTCTTACCTGTTGGCTTGTAACCCGAACGCGCTAAGCCCTGCTTAATACGTTCTATACGTTTCTCATTGTCCAGGCGGGCCATTGTTGCCAGGAGATCAATCAACATATTGTTGATGAGTTCCAAGATTGAATGAGTAATGCTGTCACTGGTTTGAATCATTTGGTAGGTAGTAGGAAGATCTGCCACAATTAATCGAAGTCCCTTCTCCTGAATCCTGCGCTTCAGCTCTTGAAAATCCTGTTGGGTTAGGCGTGATAATCGGTCAATACTTTCAACCAACAAGGTGTCACCTTGATTTGCTTCTGACAGTAGCTTATTCAATTCAGGTCGGTCTAACTTCGTACCACTATAGTTTTCCACGTACACAATAGTTTCTCCAAAATTCAAGTTTTGGTTTAGATCCTGAAGAATCTGCAAAGCCCTTTCTGCATCTTGATCTTTAGTTGAAGCTCGTAGATAAATACGTGTATTCATTTCTATCATTTAATCTTAATTCTATTAGATTAATGATAACACTATCATTTAATTATTACATTAAGTCTAATAATAGATATTGTATGCGATTTGGCTCGCTATCATTCAGCTATAGTCTTTTGATAAAAAAAGCATGACTAAAAGCCATGCCTTGGGAATTCGTATAACGTGTATTATGTTAATTTTAGGAAATCTACAATATAAATTTCTATAAAAATACCATTTTTATTTGATAGAATAACAATCTATTTTATTAAAATTTATAGAGTTTTCATGAAAAAAATAGTTTTTGGGGTTTCTTTATTAACAGCTTTTTTTTGCACAAATGCAATTTCTGGAATCACTGTCATAAATAAGGCGATTCCTTTCAATAACCTTCCATCTGAAATCAAAACAGAAATTGAAAGTCATTACGTAGATAGTTGCAAACAAATCTCCGAAGACCCAGAGATGCCTAGAAAAAATCCGAAGATCACTTTTGATAAAGGTTTTATAGTTAACGTTGACTTCAATGCTGATGGCCTAAAAGATTACATAATTAAATCATCAGAAGTTACCTGTGAAGGCGCTGTTTCTATGTTCACAGGAAGTAGTGATGGTTTTCTTGACATCTATTTTCAGAACCAAGATGGTCAATATGAACATGTACTGAATTATTGGTTAGGTCGAGAAGGCTTAGAACTTAAAAAAACGAAAGATGGTTATCGCTTTATATCTGAGTACAACGAAAGTTACCTAGCTTGGGACACAAAGAAAAATAAATTTTTGTCTTATTATGGGCCAGAGAAAAGATTAGATGTATTAGAAATCGGGGATGAAGATGCCTCTACAACTCAGACATCATCGCAAAGTAGTGCGATTTTAAAATCCGTATTAACTCCAAAATAATGAGAAAGTTAACTGCTGGCCTTTAACTAGCAGTTAACTAATTTTTATTAACCATTGAAAAGCATTTTTATGAAATTTTTTTTAGTCGTTCTCTTACCAATAATATTTTTTAACTCAGCATATGCCTCACAGATCAGTACAATATTTATTGGTAAATGGGGAACTGACAGAGCCGCTTGTCGTGGCATCGTGAATGGTGATGATTTCAGAGTTTTAAGTATAAAAAATAGTGAAGTAAATCAGATTAAAGATGAGCGGTACGAGGGATATTCTCACATAAACATTACCCAATTTATTGAGAGCCCTGCTAATGAACTATACGGTGTAGGATTTAGATATACATTTCATAGTGAAGAACCAGGAAGTCTTTATAGGGAACAAGAGAAAGTTCACTATGTTCTGATTGATAATAAATTGTATTCAATTGATGAATACGTTTCAGAAAATGGACAAATAGAATCCTTTACTACTTCTTTTACAAGATGCTGATTCAACGATTTAACATAATGGATATTATACGAAATTGAAATGTAAGCCCAAAATAGAAATGTCCGGTTTCTCCAAAGTAAAAATGTCCGCTTTTAGAATATGCACTTTTGCGATTATTGAAGCGGACGGTTTGATATGTTGGTGTCTATGTCGGATAAAGAACTTAAACGATTGTCGGTCTTGCAGGAAATCTGTGATCAACGCATAACTCAATCCCAGGCTGCTCAGCTACTTCATATTTCAGAACGTCAGATCAGACGCTTACTGCAGAAATACAAAGCTCAAGGCCCAGCTGCATTAGCCCATGCTGGTCGTGGCCAAACCAGCAACTGCAAACTTCCTGAAGAACTCAGACTCAAGTGCCTCAATATTGTTTCGGATCAACTCCATGGTTTCGGACCCACTTTAGCGCATGAAAAGCTCACTACCGTTCATGGATTCGATCTTTCAGTGGAAACCCTGCGTTGCTGGATGATTGCAGCCGATTTATGGATTCCTCGCGCCAAGCGCCTGAAACGCCCGTATCAGCCTCGATATAACCGGGATTGTTATGGTGAACTGATCCAAATTGATGGCTCACATCATGACTGGTTTGAAGGACGAGCACCTAAATGCTGTTTACTGGTGTTTATTGATGATGCCACAGGAAAATTGCAGCATTTACGCTTCTGTGAATCAGAATCAACCTTTGACTATATGATTTCAACACGCCTGTATGTTGAACAGCACGGTAAGCCCTTAGCGTTTTACAGCGATAAACATTCAGTGTTTAGGGTAAATCAAAGCAGTAAGAAAGACACCAGGATTACCCAGTTTGGACGCGTACTCAGTACCCTCAAAATCGATATCATCTTCGCTAACTCACCCCAGGCCAAAGGTCGTGTGGAACGAGCGAATAGAACACTTCAGGATCGTCTGATTAAGGAGATGCGCCTGGAAGGTATCAATTCGATTGCAGATGCGAATAAGTGGTTGCCCTGCTTTATTGAGCAATTTAATCGTAAATTTGCCAAGATGGCTTTTAATCCCAAGGATCTACACCGGACTGTCACTGAAACAGCCGAAGAGTTAGATGATGTTTTTACCTGGCGTGAACCACGCAGAGTGACGAAAAGCCTGACCATTACTTATGATAAATGTGTATATCTCTTGGAGAATACAGAAGAAAATCAAAGGTTGATCGGCAAGTATCTTGAATTTCTAGAATACCCGGATGGTACTGTGGCCATCATGCATGAAAGTCGGAAGATCAATTACAGCATCTTCGATAAATTAAGTCAGCTGAACCAGCGAGAGATTGTTGAGAATAAACGGTTGGGTGCTGTTCTGAATCATATCCAACAGCAGCATGAAGAACTGGAACAGCAAAACAAACGCAATCGTTCTCAAAAGATGCCAAGCAGACGTGCACAGAAAACAGCAATTCAACAGCGAAATCTGAATCCTGTGCTTGACTTGGAAATGTCCATATAGGACATTTCTATTTGGTTATTAGGTAGGACATTTCTACTTAGGAATAACATGAAATGTTAGAACCCATTTAAAGTGTCTATATTCTCACCAATAAAAATGTCTAGTTTATGATGGTTTTTATCACCATGGACTGGATATAAAATATAGATGCTGATCACTATGTCGGATAAAGAACTTAAACGATTGTCGGTCTTGCAGGAAATCTGCGATCAACGCATAACTCAATCCCAGGCTGCTCAGCTACTTCTACTTCATATTTCAGAATGTCAGGTCAGACGCTTACTGCAGAAATACAAAGTTCAAGGTCCAGCTGCATTAGCCCATACGGGTCGTGGCCAAACCAGCAATTCCAGGCTTTCTTAAGAACTCAGACTCAAGTGCCTCAATATTGTTTCTGATCAACTGCATGGTTTCGGACCAACCTTGGCGCATGAAAAGCTTATTCAACAGGAGTTATGGTTCATTCTGACCAAGGCAGTCAGTACTGTAGTCGTGCTTTTAGAGCACTATTATTGACGAATAACTGTATTCAAAGTATGTCACGCAGTCTTGCGCAGTACACTGCTCATGTTGGGACAATGCAGTGACTGAAAGCTTCTTTCATACATTGAAAGGTCATGTAATCCATGGCGTGTGTTTGCCACTCGAAAAGAAGCGAATGCTGTCTTGTTTGACTATATCGAGATTTATTACAATCGAATCAGAAGACATTCTGCAAATGGCTGGTTAAGTCCTGAAGCCTTTGAACAAAAATATTGTAAGAATTTAGAGGGATCGACTGTCCACAATACTGTCTAGGATCAGATAAAGGATTCTGCATCTGAAAAAGGCCTTTAGCTTAATTCTGAGCTTCGACTAATGACAAAATATAAGACTTCTACCTCTGAAAATTATAAAAAATCAATTGTTTTGATCTTTAAAGAATGAGGATATAGTATTTGTGAAATTACTTAGCTGCTTAAAACTTAATTCTAATTGGTTAATAGGTGAAAAATGAAATTAGCAGAAGCTCTCTTACTTCGAAGTGATCAACAAAAAAAAATTATTTCACTAAAACAACGTATCAATGCAAATGTATTGGTACAAGATGGTGATAAACCATCTGAAGATCCTAATGAACTATTAAAACAAGTATTTTCTTTAATTCAAGAATTTCAAAAATTAAGTTATGCAATTCATGAAACTAATGCTTTAACAAAATTAAATGATGGTCGTTCTCTACTTGCTTTATTGTCTTTGCGTGATGAATTTGTAGAACAGCACAAAACCCTAACTGCAGCAATAAGTAATACATCTCGTGAATCTGATCGTTATAGTACGCGGGAAATAAAGTGGCATAAAGTTATTCCAGTTTCATCATTACAAAAACAAGCTGATGATATTAGTCTTAAATTACGTGATTTAAATGTGTTAATTCAGTCGAATAATTGGAAAATTGATTTGATTGAAGCCTAATAGTCCTTTAGATATAATCAAGTTGAACATACTGGGCGAGTACAAGATCCCTTACTTCCACAACATAGGATTGTAAATAAAGTGTAGTGGCTTGCAAAGCAAGTGGATAAGCTTAAAATTTTAAGTACAAATCAATCCATCACTTGGCAGAACTCAAATCTTTGTGCAAACAAAGTTACACGTTACTTATAACTACCATGTACTGACAGTATGTTCACCTCAATTACTAAAAATAAAGAAATGAGCAAGCATCAGCTGAAGCACAAGAGGTGGTTCCACTTGTTTGAACAACTAAAAGCGTATTTATAAGTGATATTCCGCTCTAGTTAAGCCACCTTGTTTTGTTGGGGTAGCTGATCATAGTAAAACTCATTTGGTGTCATTTTGTCTAG